>CAZEWB010000033.1:7647-13300 GCA_964515655.1 uncultured Bacteroidales bacterium | reverse complement strand
CTTGGATTTTTGGACTTGGGGCTTATTTTTATTGCTACTGTTAAATGTTAAAAGCAATTAATGGACCTGAAATAAAAATAACTGAATACTTGACATTAATATACTTTATCTTTAATTTTGAGAAAAAAACAAGGTTAAAATGAAGAACATATATTTATTGTCTGTTATTCTGCTGTTACTTGCTGCGTCTTCGTGTAAGAAAGACAAGGATACCGACGACGGCACTGACTTACCATTTAAGTACGATACTCTGTATGCAAATCCCGACACGTTTGCTCCTATGGCACAAACACAGATGTATGCCGTGGCAAGCGGAAGCGACCTGACATATACATGGACAGCAACGTTGGGCAATCTGGTCGGAAGTTCGTCAAGTGTTACCTACATTGCAACCCCATGCATGATACCCGGCCAGTATGATGTAAACTGCAAAGTGAATGATTCAAAAGGAAATGAACAGACCAGAATATGTACTATAACAATACAATAATGCGTATAGTAATTTTTATTTTCTTGCTGCTCCCGGCGCTGGCGAATGCACAGTGTTTTTCATCCCCCGGAAATCCCATAGGCGGAACATATAATACAGGCGCTTTAAAAAAAGGATTGCTGCGTACAACAATATTTACCAGGTATACTTCAACGAATAAGTATTACGAAGGAAGTAAAAGATCGGATATAGAACAACAATACGATCATGCTCGTTATGATTATGTCGGAGCCCTTGTTGCATATGGCCTGACACCCAGAATAACTTTTGAAAGTGAAATAGGATATTTTCCGCTCAAGACTGTTTATTATTCAAAAAAGAAATATCCCAATCTGCCATATTACGATATAAACGGCTACGGGTTTTCGAACTGGCTGCCTTCATTGAAAACGCTGATATACGGAAACAATGACAAACGTTTCTTTTTATCAGCAAGCGTCGGGGTTAAAATTCCTTTCTGCCGTGAGCCCATGATGAAGGATAATGTGGAATTGCCGGTTGATGTACAGCCAACCACGGGAGCATATGGATGGGCTGCGCAGTTTTATATTATGAAGGAGAATTCTTTTAAGGCAACACGCTATTTTGCAATTTCAAGGTATGAGTCTAACGGAGAAAACGTCAAGAATTACCGCTTCGGTGATGCTTTTATGCAATCGGTATTCTTCTCGAAGCATCTTTATCTTAACGGCACACCTTTTCCGGAAAACTGGACTGCAATAATTCAATTAAGATACGAGAACAGGCAGATGAATACATTAAACGATGTGGATATATCCGGTACAGGCGGTTATATATTTTTGTTCTGTCCCCAGATGAATTACACTATAAAAAGTAAATGGAATATTTCCCTTTCAGGTGAATTCCCTGTTTACCAGTATCTGAATAACCTACAACTTGGACGCGGTTGGGCAGTGCTTCTGAACGTGACCAGGGATTTTCAGTTGAAGAAATAACCGGCTATTAGCCTTTGGCCATTAGCCATTGGCAAGCTGTCACAAGGCCAATGGCCAAAAGCCAACGGCTAATAGCCGGAATTTTCTTACCTTTGATTATTGTCAACTTTTAAAGCAGAAATATGTACTATATTTTATTTTATAAAACTGTCGAAAACTACGAAGTAAAACGCACACCTTTTCGAGCCGAACATCTTAAATATGCAAACGAATCTTTTGTTAGAGGCGAACTCGTAATGGCCGGAGCATATGCCGAACCGGGGGATGGGGCAGCGCTGGTCTTTAAAGCAGAAGGACCTGAAGTCGCGGAAAAGTTTGCAAAAAACGACCCTTATGTGCTTAATGGACTTATCGTGGAATGGCATGTTCGCAGGTGGAACGTTGTTATCGGGAACCAGTAACCAGTAACCAGAAACCAGTCACTGGTCACTGGCCACTGGTTGCTGGTAACTGGTTGCTGCAACTACTCCCATTCAATAGTAGCGGGCGGCTTTGAGCTTATATCGTACACGACACGGTTTACGCCGCGAACCTGATTGATTATCTTATTGGAAACATTTGCCAGGAATTCGTATGGAAGATGCACGAAGTCGGCTGTCATGCCATCGGTGGAGTGGACAGCGCGGAGGGCAACGACTTTTTCATAAGTGCGTTCGTCACCCATTACTCCTACGGAGCGTATGGGAAGCAATATTGCACCGGCCTGCCATATCTCGTCGTATAAGCCGGATTCTTTAAGAGAAGAAATAAAAATGTGGTCAACTTCCTGAAGCAGTTTTACATTTTCGGGTGTTATGTCGCCCAGAATGCGGATAGCGAGACCCGGTCCCGGGAAAGGATGGCGCTTAAGAATAACAGATGGTACCTTTAATTCGTTTCCGACCAGTCGTACTTCGTCTTTAAAAAGAAGGCGGAGGGGTTCGATGATCTTCATGTTCATTTTTTCCGGCAGTCCTCCTACATTATGATGCGACTTTATAGTTGCTGAAGGGCCGTTCACTGAAACAGATTCAATAACGTCGGGATAAATAGTTCCCTGTGCAAGCCAGCGGGCGTCCTGTATCCTTTGTGATTCGCGTTCGAATACTTCAATGAAAACACGGCCTATCGCTTTACGTTTTGCTTCAGGTTCGGCAAGTCCTGCGAGGGCATTGTAGAATTCGGACGATACATCTACACCCTTAACATTAAGTTGAAGTTGTTTGTATGTATCGAGAACCTGGTCGTATTCGTTTTTACGAAGAAGTCCGTTATTAACAAAAATACAGTATAGGTTTTTGCCTATCGCTTTGTGTAAAAGAACTGCTGCAACAGATGAGTCAACGCCTCCGGATAGCCCCAGTATTACTTTGTCTTTGCCTACTTTTGAGCGGATCTCTGCAATAGTTGTTTCGATAAAGGCAGCAGGGGTCCAGTCCTGTTTGCATCCGCAGATATCGATAAGAAAATTCTTCAGCAAAAGCGATCCCTGTTTTGTGTGATATACTTCGGGATGGAACTGTATGCCCCATGTCTTTTCGCCTTTTATCTGGAAAGCGCCGAATTTTACATCGGCAGTGCTTGCAATTATTTTATAATTATCAGGGATCTTTACAATAGTGTCGCCATGCGACATCCAGACCTGTGTGCCTTTTGTGAAACCTGTAAGCAAAGGATTTTTAGTATCTATCTTTTCGAGATTTGCCCTTCCGTATTCTCGCGAATCCGACGGAGCAACCTCACCACCGTAAAAATGCGAGAGGTACTGGGCGCCGTAACAGATCCCGAGAACAGGATACTTGCCTCTTATCTTTTCGAGTTCCATGCGTGGTGACTGAGGGTCGCGGACTGAGAACGGACTTCCCGAAAGTATTACTCCTTTTACATTTTCATCATCTGCAGGTATCTTGTAAAAAGGATGTATCTCGCAATATACATTCTGTTCGCGAACACGTCGTGCAATGAGCTGAGTGTACTGAGAGCCGGAATCGAGAATAATGATCTTTTCGTTAATCATATTTAATATTTTACGCAAAAATAGGGTTTGGCGTCTCTCTGCAAAATAAAGTTATCCGAAATTATGAACTCGGTAAAATTCGTTTCGCGAATTTTGTTCAAATGTTTATTTGTTCAATGTTCAGTTATTCGGATTTCGGATTTAAGATTTCGGATTTATAAGATTAAATGTTCTAAATTTATCCCCTGGAAAATGTAATTTATGTGAAAAACAAATTCATCTCATTTACTATCTCGGTCTTCATCTTTTTATCCTCAATGGGTCTGGTCGCATGGCTTTCGGACATGCCTATTGTATTCAAAAAAACATACCAATTCAAAATGAATTATGCAAATAACTACTTTTTAAGCAGCAACGATCGTATTCTAAGGTAATGACGGTTAGATGTTTTTTGTTTAATTGATGATAGCTTAATTCTTATTAGAGTCTGTCTATAATGTCGGTTTTAAAAATTTGAACCACAATAGACACATAGAACACATAGTAATTTCACATAGAATCAAATCTATGTGCTTTCCCTATGTGAACTATGTGCCTATGTGGTAAAAAAAATATGACTTTATGCACAGACACTTAATTTATAAGATACTTTTCATAACGCTTTCTTGCAATAGAATGATTAACAGTTTTACCTTCTTTAATATTGATCAACCCCTTTTCAATTGATCTTTTTTCTGCTTCTGAAATTTCATTCCACCAGTCAGATTTTTCAGCCATTTTAAAAAGTTTGTCCAGAAGCCTGCTGTCCTGAATATTCGTTATCCATTCGATCAACTGGTATTTTTTTGCCTGAATATCAATGTCTGTATTTTTTACAAAAATAATGAAATTATAGGTAATAACGAGGGAGATTTAACTACTGACGTGAAATTTTAAAAAGACTTTTCCACAGTATCTTCAGGTCGTGTCCCAGCGTTACTTTTGTTAGATACTTTTCATTCAGTTTGAGTTTTGCCGGCATCACTTCTTCGATGTAGGTTTTTTCGGGGTCGGGCGATCTGCCAAGAATTTCGTTCTCGTTTATATATTCCAATGATGCATAATCGGTAATTCCCGGCTTTACCCGCAGAACTTTTTTCTGTTCCTCAGTGTACATGTCAACGTATTTGCGGACTTCGGGGCGGGGGCCAACGAAGGACATGTCGCCGGTAAGAACATTTATCAGTTGAGGAAGTTCATCAAGTTTAAATTTGCGGAGGAATCTTCCTGTACCCGTTATGCGTGAATCTTTTCCAATTGTTAAAAGCCCTGCTTTTTCAGCATTACTGTGCATGGTACGGAATTTAAGAAGGCGGAAATCACGGTTATATTTTCCTACTCGTGTCTGAACAAAAAAAACACCGCCACCACCTCCGGCAAGAATAACAACTGCTATGATAATCCCGAACGGAAGTAAAATGATCAGTCCTGTAAAAGAGAACAGGATGTCGAAAAAACGTTTCAGGAAAAACTGCATATTTCGTTAACGGAATTAACTACTGCTTCACATACTGTTTTCAGCATGTTGTCGGTGAGGTCGTAGAATACGGGCATCGAAATAACTCTTGAATAATTATCGTATGCTACCGGATAATCATTGATATTATAGCCTTGCTGTTTGTAAAATGAAAGCATAGCGAGTGGAAGGAAATGCACGTTTACAGAGACTTCTTTATCAAATATCTTCTGAATGATGCTGTCGCGTTTTTCTTCATTTATACCTTTTATCCTGAGCAGAAAAACATGATACGAACTTTTGCGGTCGCCTGTCTCGTATTGGGGAATCTCAGCCCATTTGTATTGTGAAAAGAATTTCGTGTAATAATCGAAAATGTTTTTGCGTTTTACCAGAGTGTCATCCTTATATCTGTCGATCTCTACAAGCCCGATTGATGCAAGGATGTCGGTCATGTTTGCCTTGTAGCCGGCATCGATCACATCATAACGCCATCCTCCCTTCTGCATTTTTGCAAGAGCATCTTTGCTTTGTCCGTGCAATGAGTATATACAAAAGTGACGGTACAAATCTTCGTTGTCAAAAGGGACAGGGAGGTTGAAAGCAATGGCTCCCCCCTCGGCAGTAGTCAGGTTTTTAACAGCATGGAATGAAAAAACAGAGATATCAGTCAGCATACCTGTGCTTACGTTATTGTATATGGCTCCGAAACTATGAGCGGCATCTGCCATTACAAGAATGCGTCCCAGTTTTCTCTGAACATCGTTTTCAGGTTT
>CAZEWB010000033.1:2822-7637 GCA_964515655.1 uncultured Bacteroidales bacterium | reverse complement strand
TGTGTTGGGTGTGTTTGGTTTGGGTTTGAATTTATTTCTGACATTTTCTGATCTGACTGTCTGGTTTATCTTTATATAATCGCACGGCATTCCGGCAATGTCAACGGGGATAATAACTTTTGTGCGGATTGTGATAGCCTTTTCGATCTTATCTGCAGAAATATTGAAATCGCCGGGATTGACATCGACCATAACAGGTTTTGCCCCGCAATGCACCACCACGTTTGCTGTAGCGCAATAAGTATAAGCAGGAACGATAACTTCATCACCTTCCTTTACGCCGAACCAGCGCAGGACAAGTTCCAGTCCTGCTGTAGCTGAACTGACACAGGTAACAGAAGGGCATTTACAGTATTCCTTTATCTTCTTTTCGAAAAGTTTTGTTTTGGGACCAGTAGTGATCCAGCCTGATTTAAGAGTATCGGTTACTTCGTCAATTATTTTCTGGTCGATGCGCGGAGGTGAGAATGGTATCATCGGAATTGTTTTTACTTTTTTTGTTAATGATTCAATTAAAAGAATAAAGAAATTATTGGAGTCAGGATAAGTCCGATAAGGATGTATGAGACAATAATTACGAGCATTGAAACAACAAGATATCCCAAAGCCTGTTCTTTCGGTGTCTTCATGAGTGGCGTCAGACCGAGATACAACAGGTATAATCCGTATAAACCTAATAGTGTGCCAATCCATCCCAACGAAGGAACAATTGCAAGTATGCCGCCTATCCATGCCGGAGTGAAAGAATATGAAACCAGTTGTACCGATCTGCCTAAATTCTGTTCAGATTTGAATGATGTTGACAGGGCGTTTATAATAAATGCTGAAACAATTACGGCAATTACCGAACTCAAAACTGATATTATCCCTGCCTGTATACCGGTTGACCAGCCTTTTTGAACAACAGTTCCAATAACACCATAATCTTTATTTAGCCCGATATAAGAATATCCAAATAAAGTACAAATTCCGGATATTACAACTAAAGGTAAAACGTATGTAATTATGATATTTTGAATATCCGGAGTTTCACTATTCACCTTTTTCCATTCTTCTTTAGGTTTGGTGATAATTCCTGAAACACGGTTAAATATATTTGCACTATGCTTAATAAAGTCCTGATTGAAAGATTGTTCTTCCATTGAATGCTTTTTCGAAGTTTCAGCAAAAATACACTAATATTTTCAAGAATAGATAAAAGATAATTTGTTCTGGATGTAAAAAAACATTTTTCATGACAATATGTTGATAACCTGATTATATATAATGCAACTTTTAGCTTTTGTTTATAGTCTTTTGTCAAAACTAATTGTAATTTTGCAACCTCAAAATCCTTAAATATGAAAAAACTTTTACTTCTTGCATCTCTAACATTTACTGTTGTTTTCGGGTTTTCACAATGCGTTGTGACCGATACTCTGATAGTAAATCCTACCTGTAATAACAGCTATGATGGCTCAATAACCCTTACAGTTACCGGCGGCTCCGGAAGCTACGAATTCTACTGGGACGGAAGTCCTGGCACCGAAACTAACAGTAACCTTGGCGGAGGTACATATACTGTATGGATCACTGACATGGTTAGTTGCAGTATCACTGAATCATATTCAATAATTGCTCCTCCGCAACCAGTTGTTAGTGTTGCTACAACAGACGCTTCGTGTTATGAAATGTGTAATGGTATGGCAACAATAACTGTTACCGGTAATTCTGCGCCTTATTCCTTTATATGGTTAGAAGATATTCCCGGAGATGAAGCAGGATCTGATACATTTATTAATGTTTGTCCTTCTTTTTATCCGGCTAATCTTATCGAGGAGAACGGATGTGTAACTTCTTTTGAATTCACCGTAAGTTCACCTCTTGCATTATATGTTATGATGAAGTCATATCCTACAAGCTGTACAGGCCCAACAGGTTCGGCAGATGCTATGGTTTCAGATGGTACATATCCTTATTCTTACTTATGGTCAAATGGCAGTACCGATTTTATGATCGATTCTCTGGGATTGGGAATATATTATCTAACTGTAACTGACGCACATGGCTGTACCGAAATTGGACAAGCCGCAGTAAGTTCCTATGGCCCTACTGTTTATATCATGCAGGATTCAACAATAAGATGCTACGGGGAATCTACTGCAGACCTGATGGTTCAGGCATTTGGGCAACCACCTTTCAGCTTTTATTGGAGTACAGGATACGAAATACTTGATACAACAAGCATGTATGTCAGATATGAGGATTTGCCCGCGGGGATGTATTCTGTAACAGTTGTTGATGGCAATTTAACTACTCCTTGTCCTAACATGGCAATGATCGTTATAACGGAACCGGAATTAATTGGCAACGATATTGATGTGAAAAACAATGATTGTTACAGTGACAGTACGGGCAGTATTAATATAATTTCATATGGAGGAACGATCTGGACTGGATATCATTACATATGGCAATATGATACGGCAAATACGTGGAATAATGCCCCTAACCTTGTGGCAGGCACATATTATCTTACAGTTTCTGATGACAACGGCTGTACTGTAACTGAAGAAATAATAGTGAATCAACCTGATTCAGCGTATATGACCCCTTCAGTTTATTCGGGCTGTTATGGAATGAACAATGCTTCTGTCCTGTTGAATGCATTTGGAGGAACTACTCCTTATTATTTTGATATTGACTCCACGCTTTTATGGCAGGAATTTAATAATTACGATAGTCTGCCACCGGGTTCACATACGTTTTATATTAAGGATAGTTTTTATTGCTACGGTCAACCGGTTAGTGTAACAATTACCGAACCTGCAATTCTTTCATTGACTCCGGCATCAACCCCTGCTGACTGCGCCGATCCGGCTACAGGCACTGCTGAAGTGAGTGTCGCAGGCGGAACATTACCTTATTCATATTTGTGGTCTGACCTTTCAGTTACTCCAATAATCAGTTCAATTATCCCCGGTAACTACAGCGCAACAGTGACTGATGCCAACGGATGCATTGATTCCGTACAGGTTCCTGTCAGCCAGCTTGCTTTAGCTTCTGTTTCGGGTACAGTCCAGTTTTCGATGGGATACCTGCTTCAGAATTCTGCAACAGTTTACCTGTATAAACATATACCGAATATTGTTGCTTTGGACAGCAGCGATGCAGTTCTTGTTGCTTCAGGAGGGTCTTTCCTGTTCGACAATGTTCTTCCAGGCGATTATTCAATAAAAGTAAGTTCCGATACTTCTGTATATCCTTTATTGCTTAATACATGGTACGATCAGAAGGTAAACTGGCAGGGTGCAGCTGTTATAACAGCAGGATGCGAAGATATAATAGACACTGTCGCTGTACAGATGGTAGAAACTCACGTTCTCACGGGCATGGGCACTTTCAGTGGATTAATATATTACTGGGATAATATAAAAGGTTACTATGAAGTGGGAGAACCTGTCGAAGGCGCTGAGATATTTGTTGAACAGCAGCCGAACGACGAACCTCTGGTTCAGGCAAGCAGTGACGTTAACGGATATTATAATATCACAGGTCTTGAGGAAAACAGTTCGTATGATCTTTCTGTGGATATTGCAGGACTGCCGCTTCTTTCAACATATAATAATCTGCCGGTTACTTCGATGATAAATAATTACGAAAACCTTAACTTTTATGTTGATACAACAAATACCTTTGGTGGAATATTTGTTGATTCTTCATCTTTTGTAAAGCCAGTGTCATTTAGTGTGAATATGCCGGTTGTGTATCCTAATCCCGTAAGGACTACTGCAAATGTTGTATTTACTATAGATATACCGTCGGAATATTCGTGGTCATTATTTGATGAAACCGGTCGTTTTATTGATGGAATTTCTCCTGTTATACTTGGCCCGGGTTCTTACGAATATAAAATCCCTGTTTCCGGGAAAGGCGCTTATGTCCTTGTAAATAAATTAGGTAATAACAGTTTTATTAGAAAACTGCTAAGCGAATAAATGAAAATGTTAATAAAAAAGTGCCCTGAAATTTTCAGGGCATTTTTTTTTGTTTTTAAAAAAGTATATATTTGTTTCAAAATCAATTTTATGAAAAGGTTATTATTTATTTCCATATTGTTATGTGTTTCAATATATACATACAGCCAGTGTTCACTTACATTGGTCAGTCATACCGATAATATCTGCCCGGGATACTGTGACGGTTCAGCGACTGTTGAAGCGATTGGTACCGGAAATATAACTGTAGAGTGGGTGGAATCCTATCAATATGGTCTTACCGCAACAGGCTTATGTTCCGGGAATCATACTGTGGTGATGTATGACCAGGCTTCGTGTAGTACAAGCGTTGTAGTTACTATTACTGAACCTCCCATGCCGACTATAACCACTACAGTTGTTGATGAGTCCTGCTTTAGTATGTGCGACGGGAGTATAACAGTTTCAGTTATAGGCACACATAGTCCATATACATTTGAGTGGGGAGGCGGAGGTAAGCCTGCTTCTGTATCTTCCCAGCATAATCTATGCGGCGGGACATATTTAAATGCTTACATTACTGATCATTTAGGTTGTGAGTTTATGACTTATGGTGAAGTTATGGCAGCGCCTATGATATCTCTTGATCTGTATCCTTATGAATCTGATTGTTCAGGTAATGGTTATATTGATGCAGTGCCTTTTACAGGACCTGCTAAATCATTTAGTTTTTTATGGTCCAATGGTGATACAACTTCAACTGCCGACAGTCTGACACCTGGATATTATTTTATTACACTGACATCCGATGGATGTTCCATAAGTGACGCAGCGTTTGTTCCTCTTGCTTCAGGAAGTT
>CAZEWB010000033.1:0-2812 GCA_964515655.1 uncultured Bacteroidales bacterium | reverse complement strand
TGTGTTGGGTGTGTTTGGTTTTTTTTGTTTCAGGAAGTTATCCACAGTTAAATATTAATTCTTATTATCATGTCAATTGCCTTGCTCCAAATAAAGATAACGGTTATATCACTGTGGGAACAGATGGTACGGCTCCTTTCAATTTCACATGGAGTAACGGAGTTATTGGGGAATCTCTCGACTCTATCGGTAGCCTTATCCCTGGCTTTTATACAGTAACTGTTACGGATTCAGACGGAGGTTCAAACAGTTGCGCAAATGTAATAGGATTTGAGATCATTGATAATAGTACGAGTATAGAAGTGTCCGGACTTGGTACTGATTGTCCAAATTATACAAATGGCTCTGCGTATGCAAATATAAGATCCGGAGAACCTCCTTTTACATATTACTGGGATAATGACGGGCAGACAACTTATGATATCTACAGTCTTGATATTGGTGTGTACAATGTAACAGTTACCGATAATGCAGGATGTACCGCAACAGGGTCTTATGCTGTGTACCCTAACGGGGGGTTTGGCGCTTCTATAGATACTCTTGCTAAGATCTGTTACGGAGAATATAACGGAGCATTAAGGGTAAATATAAGTAGTGGCTATCCGCCATATAATTATTACTGGAGTAGTGGAGATACATTTTATGGTGTTTCCGATAGCTATTCCGAAGTATATGATCTTGCGCCCGGAATGTATTCAGTTACCGTTACCGACAGCAGTCCGTTCTCTTATACATGTAACGTAGGTTTTGCCTGGGTTGAACTTATGGAACCCGAAGAAATTACATATACAATAAACCAAACAGATCTGACATGTTACAATATAAATACTGGCGAAATTTCTCTTGTTGCATCTGGTGGATGGGGTGGCATTACTTATTCATGGTCGCATGATGCCGGACTGGCCTTACCTGTTGCTTCAGGACTTTATGCCGGTGATTATTATTTTTCAATTACTGACATTGAAGGTTGTATTGTAGAAGATGGCGCTATACTTTCTGAACCTCCGCAAATAACAAATACTGTTTCAAAAACCGACCTGACCTGTTACAATGATAGTACAGGTGAAATCTCTGTTGTTACCGCAGGAGGCGCGGGTAGTATATATACTTACGCGTGGTCTCATGACGGAGGACTCACAATTTCTGTCGCAAGCGCACTTGCTGCGGGGGATTACACTTATACAGTATCAGATACTACAGGATGTGCTGTTTCTGAAATGATTACTGTTGTCCAACCCGATGAATTGGTTCTTGATACATTGATATTTTCACAAAGCTGTTATGGGATGGATACTTCACGTGTGATAATGTTAGCACATGGCGGAGTCATACCATATCTCTATAGTCTGGATAGTACTACATGGCAGGGCGAACTGCTATTCGAAAACCTTGCTCCGGGTCAGTATTATGGGCACATAACCGATTTCAACAATTGCTATCTTTCTGCGGGGTCAATACTTATTGATTATTACGATGAAATACTGGTATCAGTTGATGTGATTCCTGTGGAATGCGGAATTCCTTTAAGCGGACAGGCCGAAGCAGTCGTTACTCAGGGTGCGCAGCCGGTAACTTTCAACTGGACTAACGGAGGTGTAACACAAATAATTGACAGCCTTTCAGGAGGTACTTATACAGTTACTGTTACCGATCCGCATGGCTGTGCCGGAAATGCATCAGGAGAAGTGTTGCTGCTTGCGGGATGGGAACTTTCGGGTATTGTTCAGTCTCTGGCAGGCCCGCTCGATGTTAACGAATCAGAAATAAAGTTGTACAATAGCAGACTTGATGTATTTCAGATCGAAATGGTACAAACTGTATTTAATGGAAGCAGTGGCGTCTTCAGCATAACAGGGCAGGAAACCGGTGATTACCGTTTATTGGTTGTACCCGATACAGCTGCGAATCCTTTGTTCCTTAATACATGGTATTCAAATGAAGTTTCATGGGAAGATGCTGTTGTCCTTACTGTTCAATGCGAGGATACCATTAATAATCTGGTACTTGATGTGCTTGAATTACCTGTATTAACAGGCAATGGCTCTTTCAGCGGGTTTATTCATTTCTGGGATAATGTTAAAGGATACTACGAGGTTGGAGAACCTGTGGAAGGAGCCGAAGTATTTACTGAACAGCAACCAAATGACGAACCCGTTTCAAATGACAGTTCTAATGTTGACGGATATTGGGAAGCAAATAACTTGCAGGAAAACTATTCTTATGATATTATTGTTGAAATTCCCGGACTACCTGTGCTTTCAACATATAGCAGCATACCTGTTTCAGCTTCACAGAGCGATTATGAGAATCTGAACTTTTTTGTTGATACTACTGAGAATATCGGCGGTATTTTTATCGATACTGTTGTAACATACGGTCTTGTAGGAATAGAATGTGTAAATGTGGAAATATATCCCAATCCTGTTAAAGACATTCTGAATGTCAGGATCAATTCAGAGAAAGAACTTGTGTATTCATGGGAACTCTTTGATGTTAAAGGCAGACTTGTAAATATCAGTGAAAGTGAATTGAAAAGCACAGGCAGTAATATCGTACAGATTCCGATTATGGAAAAAGGAACATATTACCTGATGATCAGGGCCGAAAACAATAACTTTATAAAGAAAATCGTAAAAGAATAAAGTGACACGAATTCCGAGTACTCGGAACACGAATTAACACGGATTGATATTGGACACAGATCCTTATTAGTGAGAATTAGTGAAATTCGTGTGAAGAATCCGAAGCACGCTTGCACACCGAAACGAAGTGAAGAGAGAAAATTCGAAATCCGAAAAAAATACAAATTCGA
>CAZEWB010000032.1:0-13425 GCA_964515655.1 uncultured Bacteroidales bacterium | reverse complement strand
CGCCAACGGAAAATGCATAACCCTGTGCTGCCGTAGATGTGGCATTTGCGACAAAATTGCCGAAAACATCATTGGGATCTGTAATCGTCACATAAGGACTGGTAGTTGTAAGTGTTGCGGATACATTGATTGCGTTGAGATTACCAACATTTTTAAGTGTAAGGTCCATCAGAATGTCTTCGCTGTAATCGGCAAGCTGGTTATTGTTTCCTGTGGCATCATTGAGGGCATGGCTGTAATAGACCACATAAGGTGAATTGTTAGGAACAATTACTATCTGCCCGATATGCGGCTGACGGTTCTGTTTGGTTATTACAACATCAAGAGTACAGGGAGTTGAAACGAAAGTAAGATCCATCGTAACAGTTGTTGCTGTTCCGGTATATTGTGCTTCTTTCAGTACGCCATTTAAAGAAAGGGCTACATAAGCATGTTCTTCGGTATTGATATCTATTGTCGGGACGCCGATAGGCGCTGTTGTCAGATAGTTTGCAGTGAGTGGGGAAGGAACCCATAAGTAGGGCATGATCGAAGGATCTCCCATTACATGGTATATTTCCCAGTAATAATCATCGCTTGTACTTCCTTCGGATACCGCCAGGTTCCCGCCAAAGTTTATACCGGCAGTTGTAACATACCAATTGGAAAAGGCTTCACCGTGATCGTGGAAAAGTTTGTCGTAAAATCCCAGACCCGTTGTCGCATAAGTGGGATTTGCAGTAATTGCCCCGACTCCAACCGAATAATAGTAATCCTCGTTCCAGTATGTACTGTTGGAACCTCCAAGATAAGCAACGGCGCCTCTTTCCGGTGTGCGGGTAATGGCTTCGCCGAAACATTCGGATACGTTGAATTTATTCGAAAGGCAGCAGTTGCCAACCATCACACAATATTTGTTTGTGTTAGTGAGAGTCGCCACATCCGAAACCACAAAACTAGGGTCAGCCCAGCCATCTTCGGAGCAATGTGCGGTATAGTTTGCAAATCCCACTCCGTCTCTTACATTCTGAATAATAGATGCTGAAGCTGCCGGGTCATCTGAAGTAATAGGAGAACCCGAACCATATAAATATGTACGAGAAGTTACATTATGCGCTGCATTAAAATAATTGTCGGTTGCATAATTTATCTGTCCGTTACCGTACGTGGGAGCATTTGATGCATCGCAGCCGGCGACAAGAAGTGAGTACTGCAGGTAAGATGGATCGGGCATAAGGTATTTTTCGAACTGCAGGGTCTTGCTTACGTATGTCTGCAGATGAGTGGTGTTTTGTGCCGAGAAGCGTCCGAAATATATTTCGGGAAAATAGTCACCGCCACCGTTCATTTCAACATAATACAGGTCTGTAGGGTGAGAACCGGTTGTTCCGGTAAAAGCAGGTATCTGTGCAACGTCGCCGACAAAAAGGACATACGAAGGAGCCGGATCAGCGGGAGTACCGGCATTGTATACACCTGCTATATAACTTTTAATTGCAGTCGTCGATGCTCCGATAACATCAGTATATGCCACCTGTACAAAAAAGCCCTTCTTTGTTTTCCATTCGATGAATGTCTGCAGGTCGGCTTCGAACATGCGGTCGGAAATAATGAGATATTTTACGGGGATCTTTGTAAGAGTATCCTTCAGCTGTGAACCTTTATAATTAATGAGTCTGGTATAAAGAGGTTCAAATAACGGTGAATAATGCTGTGTCGCTTTAGCAATCGTCTGCTGAACATCTGCAGTATTAAAAGTTACACGCACATGCAGATTGCGGAACAGCTTCAACTGATTTGAAGCAGGGTTGTACTGAACCGGGCAAACGGTAAGACGGCCGATTATAACGCCCCTCATTTCGCCTAATTTTTCGACTGATGCCATAGGCCTGTCGTTGAAATTATCATTCATGTAAGACGATGTATTGTAATAAAAAAGAACCTTGTCGGGATCATCACTCTTACTGAGCGATGGCTGAGAAGGCATCAGAGGATGGACAGCGCCCATTGTATTCAGGTCAATTATCTCTTCATCGTATGAAAGAATTTCAACTTCAGGTACTCCGTTCACAGGCATCTGAACAAGTTTTCTGAAAACAGGCAATGCAGGATCACCATAAACACCATCGGTTATCATATTTTTCAGCGAGAAGGAATTAAAGAAGCCTCCTTTTGTATTCACTTCGAATAACGACAAAGAGCCGGGGTCGGCTACTATTTCGAACTCAACAGTTCCAGTTGTTACTGTTTTAATGTAGTTCCCCTTTCCCGGGCTGTAGTTAATCTGTATTTTCTGCGCTGATATAAAAAAAGAGCCTAGCAGAACTATTGCTGCCAGAGTAAAAATGCTTCTCATAAATTTCGGGTTTTTGGTTATTGTAAAATTATACATTAATTTTTTGAATAACAAAAATTATCTGAAATAAATAATGTTTGTAACGATTTAGTACATCAAACTACTCTATTAATTGATAAAAGGGGATTAAGCCGGGAGGCCTTAAATCTCAAATCTCAAATCCAAAATTTCAAAAATCAAACAAATTCAAATATCAAAAAAAATAAATTCTAAACCGGGTTTGGGGTTTAGCGCTCAGGGCAAACGCATCTATTTTTAAAATTAAAAAAACGCGTCATACGAGGGTTCATTACAAATAAATTGCCGTAAGAGAACCCGAAGCAATCGGATGTGAGTGGGGTTGTGCGGATGAAGCGGGAAGGAAAACACCATAATACGATCCCGTTTATCCACTCACAATCCCATCACACAAAGATTGCTTCGAATTGCAAAAACGTCAATAATTATTCAACATAAGTCCAGCAATTCTCGCAATGACGGGAGGGTGTTTTTTTTGCTTTTCCCCAGGGGGAACGATGGAAGGTCGGGAAAACTGGTTTTGAAAATTGGATTTTAGATTTTGTATTTGTTTGGAAATTGATGCTTGGGTATTGGAATTTTATTTTTCGGATTTCGATATTCGGATTTCGTATTTTTTCCCTCTGCAAAAAATCTCTCGGATAAAAATAGTAATTTTGAAACAAAAAAAGTGATGAAAAACCTGCTTTACCTTTTAATCCCGGCAATTATGATTTCATGCGGAAGCGATGAGAATGAGAAAGTAAGACTTACATATCCCGTAACAAAGAAGTGCGACACTTCGGATATTATCTTCGGTGTAAAAGTGGACGACCCATACCGCTGGCTGGAAAATGACACGGCTGCTGAAGTTAAAGCGTGGGTGGCAGAACAGAACAAGGTAACAGATTCATATCTGAGTTCAATTCCCTACCGTGAACAGATCAAAGAACGTCTCACTGAACTGTGGAATTTCGAAAGGCAGAGCGCGCCATTTACAAAAGCAGGGAAGATCTTCTATTACAGAAATGACGGCCTTCAGAATCAGAGCGTCCTTTACTATAAAGAAAGCGAAAAAGCCAAAGAACAGATTGCGTTAGACCCCAACACACTTTCGAAAGACGGCACTGTTTCGCTTGCATCATTGGGCATTTCGAAGGACGGGAAATATCTTGCTTATGCCATTTCGCGCGGCGGAAGCGACTGGAACGAGATATTCGTAAAGGAAATCGAAACAGGAAAAGAACTGGCTGACCATATTGAATGGGTGAAATTCTCAGGCGTCTCGTGGTACGAGGACGGTTTCTTTTACAGCGGCTATGCAAAACCCGAAAAGGGCATGGAACTGTCGCAGGCAAACGAATATCACAAACTGTTCTATCACAAGTTAGGCAATTCGCAGGACAAAGATGTTATTGTGAGAGAAGACCCAAAACATCCAAAACGTTCATTCTACGCATCTGTTACCGAAGATTCACGTTTCCTTATCGTCAATGAAAGTGAGGCAAACGAGATGGGGAACGCGTTATATTACAAGTCATTAAACGACAACGGGCCTTTTGTGGCAATTGACCCTTGTTTTAAAAATGAGCTCGGATTCATTGACAATATCGACAATAAGTTTTACATCCTTACCAATAAGAACGCGGGCCGCAACAGACTGATAGAAATTGAGGCCGGGAATACCGATACAAGCTCATGGAAGGATATTATTCCCGAAAGCAAGGACCTGCTTACCTCGGTTTCGCTGGCAAAGAACAGGTTCATCTGCAATTTTCTTAAGGATGCACATTCCCGCATAGAATTGTACAATACTGAAGGTAAATTCCTGGGCGAAGTTGAACTTCCGGTTCTTGGCACCGTTAATTCCTTTAATACCGAAGCCGGTTCAGAAACCTGTTATTACGACTTCACTTCTTTCAACTATCCCACCACCGTATATAAATATAATGTAATGACCAACCGCAGTGAGAAAATATTCTCTCCGAAACTGGATTTCAAACCTGAAGATTACGAAGTCGCACAGGTCTTTTATCCCGGCAAGGATGGCACACGCATTCCAATGTTTCTAACATACAAAAAAGGTATAAACCTCGACGGAACTAATCCTACATTATTATATGGTTATGGCGGATTCAATATTAACCTCACACCTTCGTTCAGCATTTCCCGTTTGCTATGGTTAGAGAACGGTGGTGTTTTTGCAATGGCGAACATCCGGGGCGGCGGCGAGTATGGCAAGGCATGGCATATGGCAGGAACAAAACTTCAGAAACAAACTGTTTTTGATGATTTCATTGCAGCTGCCGAGTACCTTATACGCGAAAAGTACACTTCGCCTCAGAAACTTGCAATACAGGGGGGATCTAACGGAGGCCTGCTTGTCGGTGCGGTTATTAACCAGCGTCCCGATCTGTTCAGGGTTGCAATACCGCAGGTCGGCGTAATGGACATGCTGCGTTATCACAAATTCACGATAGGCTGGTCGTGGGTAACAGATTACGGAAGCGCGGATGATTCCACCGAATTCCGTTACATTTATAAATACAGTCCGATTCACAACATAAAGGACAGTGTAGAATATCCCGCAGTCCTTGTAACAACAGCCGACCATGACGACAGGGTAGTTCCCGCACATTCATTCAAATATATCGCAACGCTTCAGGAAAAATACAAAGGCTGCAACCCGGTAATTATCCGTATTGAAACGCAGGCGGGGCACGGGGCAGGAAAATCCACTACAAAAGCCATCGAAGAAAGCGCTGATATGCTTTCGTTCATAATGTTCAATATGGACATAAAGTCGATAGTAAAAAAAGAAAAGAAGTAGAGAGTTTTAATACTTTAATAACTGATGTTAAGCAAAAGAAACTTGAATAAGCCCCAATATCCAAGCCCCAAGATACAAGCCCCAAGGGACGGCTCCCTTGGAATGGTTCGGCTCTGCTCACCACAGGTTTGGGACTTGGAATTTGGATCTTGGAATTTAGGCCTTGGGACTTTTTCCGTACAAATATTTATTTACGTAACACGAGTTAATAACTAATCCGGTTGGGATGGAACAACCTAAATTTCTTGTGATTGAAGGCAATATCGGCGCCGGAAAAACCTCGCTTGTAAAAAAGCTGGCTGCTGACTATAATTTCAAGGATGTTTACGAACGTTTCAGCGACAACCCTTTTCTCCCGAAATTCTACAACGACATGGAGCGTTATGCGTTCCCGCTTGAATTATCGTTCCTGGCCGACCGCTACAATCAGATCACTCACGAACTTTCGTCGTACTCGCTTTTCAGCCAGGGAGTTATTGCCGACTATTTTTTCCCAAAGACCCTGATTTTTGCCCGCAAGACTCTAAGCGATGATGAATTTGAACTTTTCAGCCAGCTTTTTCATATTATTTTCAAGAAAACACCCCGCCCCGATCGTCTTGTATTCCTGTGGAATCCCATCGAAAAACTGGTCAAAAATATTTCAACAAGGGGAAGAGAATATGAACAGACGATAAGACCTGAATACCTTAAGGAAATTCACGACAGTTATATTGATTTTTTCAACCAGAATCCATCGTACGAAGTACAATTCATCGACTGCACTGATCTTGATTTCGTGAACAACGAAAGCGATTATAAGGAAATCTGCAAACTTATTTTCGGTTAATACTGTTAATTTATTTATAGTCAAAATAATTTTTTTTTTATAAAACATTTATATCTTTGTGCCTTAGAAATTTCTGATTGTTGAATTAACTTAAATTCATAACTATATGAAAAACAGTGTTTTTGTTTACGTTTTTGCATTGATTGCTTTAAGCTTTGCATTGAACAGTTGTACCGGTCTTAAAAAGATGAAAAAGAACCAGGGGCTCATTACTTATACGGTTGCCCCAAATCCTCTTGAAATGCATGCTGACAGCGTTGTTATCAACGTTACCGGTAAATTCCCCGAAAAGTATTACAAGAAAAAGGTAATATGCGAAGTAAAACCATTCGTTGTTTATACCGGTGGTGAAACTCCCCTCAGGACAATTAAACTACAGGGCGAAAAAGTTCTCGAAAACAACCCGTCAATAAGTTATCTTGGCGGCGGAAGTTTTTCATATACCGAAAAAATAGCTTATACTCCCACAATGCGCATGTGCGACCTTGAAGTCCGCATTACAGCGAACGTAAAGAAAAAGATTGTTGAATTCGATCCTACTAAAATTGCAAAAGGAACTATCGCAACTCCGGGTCTTCTCGAAAAAGAAGGAAAGCCCATTGCTGCAAAGGACAAATTCCAGAGGATCACTCCGGAAAACATGGTTGCCGACATTCATTATGTGATCAATCAGGCTCAGGTTCGCCCCGCAGAACTTAACCAGCAGGATTTTAAGGATTTCCGCGCATATCTTAAAAATGCAATGTTACCCGAATCACGCAGGGATATTAAGAACATTGATGTATCTTCATATGCTTCACCGGATGGCGAACTTGATCTTAATGCAAAACTATCAGACAATCGTGGTACAACAGGTCAGCAGTCACTTAAAACAGACCTTGCCAAATTCGAAAAAGCAAAAGATAAGACTTTCTATAATGTTGTTGCTACACCCGAAGACTGGGAAGGTTTCAAAAAGGAAATGGAAAGTTCTGACTTAGCTGACAAAGACCTTATCGTAAGGGTACTTTCCATGTATACAGACCCTGTCGTCCGCGAAAAAGAGATCAAGAATTTAAGCAAGGCTTATTTACAGGTTGCTGATAAGATTTTACCCAAACTCCGCCGTTCTGTTCTTAAAGTTAATGTTGATGTAATGGGCTGGAGTGATGCCGAACTCAATCAGCTTTTCGATACCAAACCCGATACACTTAAAGTCGAAGAACTTCTTTTCACAGCAACACTTACACAGAACTTAGACCGTCAGCTTAAGATCTATCAGAAAACTGCTGAAAAATTCCCCAACGATTGGAGAGGTTTCAACAATGCAGGTTTTGTTCTTGTAAAACAGGGCAAAGTTGGTGATGCAAAAGTACAGTTCGAAAAAGCAAAAGCAATTGAATCCACCAACTCAATAATCATGAACAACCTTGGTGTTTGCGCACTTATGGAAGGTGATTTTGTAAAAGCAGAACAGTATTTGAAATCAGCCAGTGGCGCCGGAAAAGAAGTTAACTACAACCTCGGTGTCTGCGCTGTTAAAAAGGCCGACTATCAGGGAGCAGTTTCGATGTTCAGCGACTATTGTACATTCAATTCAGCTCTTGCCAAATTGCTGAACGGCGACCCCAACGCTTGTGTAAAAGCAATCGATTGTGCAGATGATAAAGAACGTGCTATGATGTATTATCTGAAAGCTGTTGCCGGTGCACGCCAGCAGAACACAGATCTTATCTACAACAACCTCCGTGCTGCAATCAGCAAAGATGCCACTTTGAATGACTTTGCAAAAACCGACATGGAATTCGCCAAGTACTTCAACGATGATACATTTAAATCAATCGTAAAATAAATAAACTCCGGTTTACATTAAAGGCCGCCCGAAAGGCGGCTTTTTTTTTACGATGCAAAAATCAAAGACTTGGAATCGTAGGATGGATAAACTGTCCAAAACATAAATTCCAAATCAAAAATACAAAACACAAACAAATTCAAATTTCAAAAAAATAAAATTCAAAACCGGGTTAAGGATTTTGTCTCTTCCGACGCTTCCATGATCCCCATATAATATATGTGTCTGTTTCGTTTTACCAAGGGGAACGATGGAAGGTCGGACAAAGCCCCAACCGACATTCCATCGTCGGAAGGTCCCTTGGGGCTTGTGGCTTGGATTATGGATCTTGGGTCTTGTCCCTCCGGTGATAATGGATGACCTGCTAAAGAAGTAGTTTAATATCGCGCAGCAAATATCAGCGTAGCGAATTTCTACTGTATATCAGCGAAGCGAATATCAATAAGAATTAAAAACTACTTTCCCCCTGCCACAAAATCCTCTGCCTCTTTCAATATCTCGCCTACCCGCTCAGGTGTTGAAGCTTCAGAATACAGGCGAAGCAACGGTTCGGTTCCGGAGGCACGTAGCATAAGCCATTCGTCTTCGTTAAAGAAAAATTTATACCCGTCAAGGGTGTCGAGTCTGCTGACCTTGAATTTACCGAACGAAGTTATAGTATCGTTCTTCAGTCTTTGAAGCACATCCCTTTTGGTGTTCTCGTCTACCTTTTTATCGATACGGGAATAGTAGAATCTTCCGGTTATGTTATAGATATCCTGAATAAGTTCGTTAAGGTTTTTACCTGTTTCATTCATGAAAGTCCAAATCGTCAGCCCCATCCACACACCATCCCTTTCGGGAATATGACCGCGTATTGCAATGCCGCCCGACTCTTCGCCGCCGACAAGTACATCTTCGCTGAGCATTATCCTGCAGATATCCTTGAATCCGATCCTCACTCTTGTGACCGGTAAACCATATTGAAAAGCAAGTTTTTCTACTTTAGAGGTACTTGAAAACCCGGTAACGATCTTACCGGTCTGCTTTTTATACCCGGCCAGATAGTATATCAGTAAAAGAATAATATTATGCGAATCGATGTAGTTTCCGTCCTTATCGAACAATGCTATCCTGTCGGCATCCCCATCGACAACAAGGGTACAGTCGATATTCTTTTTTGTACGAATTGTCGTTTGTATCTCTTTCAGGTTCTTTTCGAGAGGCTCGGGCGGGATCCCTTTAAAAGAAGGATTATATTCACAATGGGATAAGTGTATCCACGGCATTATCTCACGCATAACATCCTGACCCGCCCCGTACATCGCCTCGAAAGCAAAAGAGAATTTTGATTTCTTTAATGCTTTTAAATTGAAATTATTTTTTAGATGATCGGTATAGATCTTTTCAATATCAGTTACGACTATCAGCCCTTTCTTTTCAAGTTCATCCCATTTCACCGACTCAATTACTATCTCCAGATCATCGGGAATAAGGCTTTCAATTTCTTTTGTCTGTTCTTCGAGCAGCGGTCCTCCGTGAGATCCTTTCAATTTGTAACCATTATATTCCGGAGGATTGTGGCTGGCAGTAATTACAACCCCGATACTTGCTTCGAGTAACGTTACAGATAATGAAACAGCGGGTGTTGGAACAAACTTTGGAGAAAAATATACTTTCACCCCGCTGTGCGCAAACACTTTTGCTACAGTTTCGGAAAAAAGTTTCCCCCCAAAGCGGCAGTCGTACCCGATAACAACGGACGGGTCTTTGTATTTGCTTAATAACCATCGCGAAGTTGCTACAGTAACCTTTGCAACATTTTCGACTGTAAACTCACGCGCAATCACCGCTCTCCATCCGTCAGTCCCGAATTTGATCCTCTCCATATTATTTCATTATTTTATGTTTGTTCAGAGCATTCTGAAATTTTCGTGCATTGACCTCGTGCTGTGCATTTGTACGGGCAAAATTATGATATCCCGAAAAATCCTCCTTAGCGCAAAAATAAAGATAACTATGTTTTTCGGCGTTAAGAACGGCTTCAATGGCAGGAGCGCCGGGCAGACAGATAGGCCCCGGGGGCAGACCATCGTGCAGATAAGTGTTATAAGGCGACTCGAATTCAAGGTCTTTTTTCAATACACGATTCTTTGTAAAATCCCCTATCGCATAAACCACAGTAGGATCGGCCTGCAGTCTCATCCCCTTGTTGAGCCGGTTGATATAAACACCTGCAATAGCAGGATACTCGTCCTTTTTAATTGATTCTTTCTCAACTATTGAAGCAATTATCGAGACGTCTGACTGTGATAATCCAAGGTCTTTTGCTTTCTGCTGCTTTTCATCTGTCCAGAAGGCCTTATACTCCTTCGCCATCCTTTCGAAAAATTCTTCAGCAGAAGTGTTCCAGTAGAACTCGTATGTATTTGGAATGAAAAGACAGAACATCTTATCGCCGGAAAAACCGTATTTGTTTCTCACCTCTTTGTCCCTGTACATCTCTAATATTGAAAGAGAATCGGCTTCGATACACAACGCGACCCTCCCTGCAAGTTCTTCGGGAGTACGGATGTTGTGAAAAACGACATTTACCGGTTCCTGCATGCCCGAACGCAGGAGATTTATTATTTCATTATTCGACATGCCATCCTTTATCCTGTATTTTCCCGGCTTAACATTTTCGGTATATTTTTTCTGCTCGGCAACCCATTCGAACGAAGCGGTATTGATAATGTAATTATTCTCAGTAAGAATTCTCAGAACATCATTAAAATCGGATCCGGTAGGAATATATACATAAGCTTCTTTATCCTTTAAACTGACATTGGAGTGAAAAATCTTTTTATAGTAACCCCAGCCTATAGCAGCAACTCCTGCAGCGATTAATACAAATGCAACAAGAATGATCTTAATCCACCTTCGTCCTGTTTTTTTCTTTGAACTCAAAATCTAAATCTTATTGTGCAAAATTACTAATAGTTTGGTTTTGGTATATGTTAAAAATCATTTACTGCCCAGCCAATTTCCTGTAATATTCACTCTTTGTGGTATCTCCTGTTCTCATGTAATAAGCGGAAATATTCTTTATTAGAGCCTTATTGGTTTTGTCTTTTTCAACTGCAGGTTCAAAATATTTAATTGCCTTTAAGGTGTCCCCTTTAATTATTTCGAGCGAACCAAGATTAAGCAATGCATCTTTGTGCAGAGAATCTATTCTGTATATCCTTAAAAAATATTTTTCTGCGCTGTCGTAATTCTGTTGAAGTGTCAGTATCTCCCCAAGGTTAAAAAGGGATGGAATATAAGCGCTGTCATTTTCTATGGCAAGACGGAACTCATTTTTTGCCTGCTCATATTTTTTTGCCCGGTAATAAATATACCCGATATTATGATGAGCAGAGACAAGGCCGGGATTCGATTTTACAGCAGAATTGAAAGCAAAAAGGGCATTTGCAGTGTCATTATAATAGGTAAGATAAATTGCTCCAAGATTGTCCCATGCATTTGAATACCCGGGCATTATATCCACGGCTATTCTGAAATGTTTTATTGCCTTATCTGTTATTCCCCTGAGTTCGGCAGGCTTTGTTCCGGCTGCAACCATTGCATTTGCCTTCTGCAGCAGGAAAGATGCATAAAGGTCATTGGCTTTGACGGAATTGCTGAGGTATGGTATGTCAGCTTCAAAAAGAGTTTCAGATGTTTCCCAGTCGTCGTTGCGACTGACAGTTCTGTATGAGTATAAGATGAACACCACTGCCATCAGTATTAATCCTGCTGTTTTAAGTTTTTTAACCGAGATCATTTTCAACAGCAGCCATGCAAGGATCAGGGAGAAGCCGGCCGATGCCGTGAAGACAAGCCTGTCGGCAACAATTCCGGTGACAGGGAAAGGGATATTGCTAAACAGGGAAATGCCCGCATAAAAAAAGAATATCCCGAAAAAAGTATCTTGTTCCTTCTGTAGTTGAATATTGCCGTTATAACTATACCGAAATGAACAAGAAAAGAAATTATTACTGAAAAATCATACAGTCGTGGCATTGGTATGGTATTGTACCCGTAATAAAAAAGAAGTTTGTCGGGAAAAAACAATTGAAATGAATAGTGATTAAGTGTCTGCATACCCACTGCTATCCGGTTTGTTAATTCCGGTTCGGTAAAAAGAGGATTTTGCCAGTTTTCGACAAACGAATCGGCAGGAGGAAGAATGTACGAAGGGAACTTATAAGCAATATAAACGAATGCCGCAGAAATAATTGCAGACAACATTACTCTTAAGCGCCCTGCTCCCGCAATAAATAAATACAAGGGGATAATCAGAACAAACACAAATGCCGTTTCCTTAGCCAGAAAGGCTGCAAAAAGGAGTACACCGCCTGCTCCCAGGCTCAGGATATTCCTTTTTTTTGTAAAATGTAAAAAGGACAGCATCGAAAATAGCGAAAGGATAATGCAAAGCAATTCTTCGCGGTTCTTTAAACTGTTTACAACTTCGGTATGTACAGGGTGAAAAAGGAAGATCAGCACGGCCAGTATTGCAAGAATGTGTGGTATGTGTTCGCGAAGCCGCCTTAACACGACGTACAAAAGCCAGCACAATATACCGTATAGCAGGACATTTATTAAATGAAATGCCTTTGTGTTATTTCCGAAAATGCTGTATTCCACAGCAAAAAAAGCGCGCGTTAAAGGCCTGTATCCGTATTTTACTTCATCGTTCTCGCTGTAAAACGATTTGAAAATTCCGGGAACAGAGGAAATTCCTCCTTTTACATATTCATTGTTTATCACGAACTCGTCGTCCAACGAAAACCGGTGTCCGATGGTATTGCCGTATAGCAAAAAGGCAAGCAAAATAAAAATAACTCCTCCGAACCGGGCAAATGCGTTTTCTAAAGCAATGTTTCCTTTCACAGTGTGAAAATACTATTTTTTTTAGAACGATACAGCCACTAAAACACAAAATCTCTAAATCCCACAAAATATTTCTTTAGCGTTTTATTGTGCCTGTATGTTTTCGTAACTGCCCAACCATTTCCTCGACCTCAACCTCACTTAGGTCAAGGCTAAGGTCAAGGTCAAGACCCTGAGCGCAATGCTAACATCCACCTCGACCTCGCCTCACTTAGGTCAAGGCTAAGGTCAAGGTCAAGACCCTGAGCACAATGCTAACATCCACCTCGACCTCAATTCTCGACCTTGACCTCGACCTTGACCTCTTTTACATAATTATTCTATTGCTTAATCTATGTTTTCCCCTTAACTTTACGGCAATGAAATCTCTCTGCTTTTTTTCGTTGCTGATTATTCTTTTTTCCTGCCATCAGGAAAACAGCGGAGGCTGCTTTAAATCCAATAAGCCGGAGGTGACCATTACCCGCTCCCTTACTCAGTTCGATGAAATTGCCGTTTACTCTGTCTTTGACATTACATGGAAATACGATACTGCATACAGCATCACTGTTACCTGCGGCGAAAAACTGGCCGGCAATATTACTACAGAAGTGATCTTTGAACCTACATCGCCAAATATCTCGTCTCCCATTCTAAAATTGAGTAATAACAACCACTGTAACTGGATGCGCTCCCAGGAAAAAAGGATAAAACTCGAGGTTCAT
>CAZEWB010000031.1:0-13542 GCA_964515655.1 uncultured Bacteroidales bacterium | reverse complement strand
CAAATTATTTCTTTTATACGCTATTAATTGTGTACAGCAATTATTTTTTTAAGTGAAGCCAGTGCATAGTCGATTTCTTCTGCTTTGGTAAAACAGCCGAAGCTGAAGCGTACCGTTCCCTGCGGGAAAGAGCCGATGGACTGATGTGCGAGGGGAGAACAATGCAGGCCGGGTCTTACCATGATCCCGTATTCCTTGTCAAGTATTGAAGCAATATCGCCCGGCGCTTTATTCTTAATATTTATTGAAACAAGCGGAAGTCTTTCTTCCCCCTCTTCGGGCCCGTACATGAAAACATCATCAATTTTCCGGAGTTCGTTCATGAAATATTTTATCAGTTCCGAGAGGTGTTGCCTGATATTTTCAATGCCAAGATACTGAACATGTTTTATTCCTGCTTTAAGGCCGGTAATTCCTACGGTGTTGATGGTTCCTGCTTCAAGCCGGTCGGGATAAAAGTCAGGGTGCTCGGCCATTTCCGATTTGCTTCCGGTGCCGCCGTGTATATGAGTTCTTATCGGAATATTATCCCTTATGCAAAGCCCGCCTATGCCCGGAGGCCCGTATAATTTTTTGTGTCCGGTAAAAGCAAGTATGTTCACATTGTCTTTTTGCATGTCAAGAGGAACAAAGCCTGAAGTCTGTGCTGCATCCACAAGAAAGAGCAGTCTCTTGTCCTTGCATATCTGTCCGATTTTTGCGATCGGCTGAATTGTGCCTGCAACATTCGACCCGTGAATGCATACCACCATTTTTGTCTCACGGCGGATAAGTGTCTTGATATGATCTATGCTTACATAACCCTTGGCGTCACAGTCTGCAATGTCGAGAGTAATTATGCCTTCGTTTTTCAGGAACGTTAGCGGACGCAGAACGGAATTATGTTCCGTGTGGCTTATAATGACATGGTCGCCTTTGTTCAGGGTTCCTTTAAGAGCAAAGTTCAACGCATGTGTTGCGTTGGCCGAAAAAATGACTCTTTCGGGCGCAGGCACATTGAAAAGCCCGGCAATTATTTCCCTTGTCTCCGAAACTTCGTGCGCTGCTTTAACTGCAAAACTGTGTCCCGAACGGCCGGGGCTGCCACCGTATTCGTTAAGGTATTCGCTCATTGCAGCCACTACCGAAGGCGGCTTGGGCCATGATGTTGCTGAGTTGTCGAGATATACTTTCATGTGTTTTTCTTTTTCTTTAGGCATTATTATCCGCTAATGGTGCGAAAGATACGGCCTGATAGAGTCCTTAAAATTACAACAATTTTTGCAATCGCGGTTTCGATATGTCCCAAAGCAAGTTAAAACACGGAGAATTTCCTTGTAGCACTCCGTGAAGAATCTCAGTGTAACTACGTGTGAGATATCACCAAATATTTTATCTTTGCTTAATATTTAAACAAGATTTATGAAAAATATAATCATTTCATCATTGTTGGTTTTATCGGCGCTAACAGTAAATGCGCAAACCAATATTTATAGTCGGATAATTTATCATCCAACGGATGATATCGCTTGCTATGCCATTGAGTACGGATACAATAACGATTTTATGATTGCCGGACTGAAAGACTTTATTAAAATTGATTCTCTTGGAGAAATTATTTTCAGTTACCATTTTACAAATAATTATTGCCTTAAAACCGTAAACCAGACACCCGATTCGTGCTTTGTTTTCTTTGGAGAATCATATAATGATACTACTCTTAAACGGGATTTACTGATGTTGAAAACCGATACCGGCGGCAATATTATTTTTGTAAAGGAATTTGATTTCGGACAAAACCTGCAGATTACTTCGGCCGACTTATTTGCAGACAGTAGTTTTATTGTTTGTGGATATATAAAATTCGCAACTTTACCTCATTCAAAGGTCTTTTTATGTAGGTTAGATAAAAATGGCGATATACTATGGAAAAAATTTTTGTACGTTGGAAACTACAGCAATGTTGCAGTTGAAATAAAGAATATATCTGACTCTGTTTGTGTCGTTACGGGAACTTTTAGTGACATTGCGTATGATGACAACGCCTTTTTGCTTAAAATGGACGTAGCAGGAAACATAGTCTCGTCTCATATATTTGAAACTACTCCTACAGCATATAGTACAAAGGGATGGGGTATCATTTCGGTAAATAATCATCTTTATTTTTCCTTAGAAAGAGCCCCGCATAATTGTATGATTGCAAGGATTGACTATAATCTTAATGTTGAGTGGTGTTACGAATATAACTATATCGGACACTATGACATTTTCATGTACGAAAACCATCCTGTTAAGATGCGTCTGAGTTCCGACAGTACATTATATATTGGCGCAGAGGTAGAGATTGATACTATTGGTAATATATATAACTATTGGGATGCATGGCTTGAATCCAGAACGGATATGCTCGAAACTTCTGACAAAGGATTATTGATAGCCGGAAACGGGCCTAGGTTAATAGTAAAGGATCCTAATACAATTGATTGGTCACATATAGGAATAATAAAGTCGGACTCCCTTGGCAATACAGAGAATTGCGCTTATTTATATCCTGCAACAAATAAAACACCACAAAGCATTATCCATACTCCGGTTACAGTTAATGAAGAAATTCCATCTGTTATTACCAATAATAGTCCGGTATATACAATTAATCCAATAACTCTTGTAGATGATTTCGGTTGTGTTGATGTTTCAGGAGGAATTAAGGAAAACAGTGTTATGGCAGTTTCGGTATTCCCCAACCCATCTTCCGGAAACATAACAATAGAATTTCCCGATGTTCCTCAGATCATCTCAGAAATAAAAGTCATAGACATTTTGGGAAATGAGAGATTTTTAAAAAGTGATATTAATAATGTATCGTCAGATATAAATTTAGGGTATTTGCCATCGGGGGTTTATATAATTGAAATCACAAATAAGAACAAGGAAGAATTTCATAGAAGTATAATTATAGAAGGCAATTAGGTTGTTGATGTGTTAAACGAATTTTGTATCTTTGTATCGTTATGACAAAAAGGCAATACATACTGGATGCTGTTAAGGCAAAGGTTCTCATCAATTCCATTTTATAAAAACATTAACAAGGAAGGAATAAGGATATGAAGTATAGTTTCGACTTTATTAAGTTATAGAAAGGTCTTTTTTTACAACTTATTGTATTCTGTTTTATAAAAGCATGGCGATTAATGAGCCTTTAATTAATCAATGATTTAAGCTTTAATATAGCCGGGTTTTTACTTGCAAGTAGTTTAGATATTAACTTGTCGAAATTCCTTAACCGTTGTGTAATTACATCGTGCAGATCATTTGGTTTCTCCGGCAGGTTAAAAGAAGATATTTTTATCTTATTTTGCTTACATACATCTATGATCCAGTCTTCTAATTTGCCTTTCAAAATATATACTTTGTTATCTGAATTATCAGAAAAGCATTTAATACCATTAGATTCTTCGATGAATTTTAAATTTTTCTCATAACCAGATTTTGGGCTGCCCGGGTCTTCGTCAACTAATGCAATTTGATCTGATCCGGATCTTAATTTATCAAAAACTCTCGACTTACCGGCATGATGGAATACTGCCTTTTTTGCAATACCAAGCTTTGTAACTAATAATTCATCGGGAATACACTCTACATGAACCTTTTTCATCGGGAAATAATTTTATCGAAATTGAAAAAAACATCAGAATTGAAATCTAAAACTTTTGAAACCTGTGATTTATTTAATACGATGACCTTTGTTTTAAAATCTTTCATTTGTACAATGCAAATATTAAGATCTGATTCCTTTGATTTTTCAATTAATGCAAGCAACAGGTAAGGATTGTGAGTAGTAATAAAAAACTGATTGCCGGTGTCCAATGCTATCCGTTCGGCCAGATATTTAGTATAAAACGGGAATGTATTGCTTTCGGGTTCATCAAATAATAAAACCGCATCCTGATTACTTTTAATTGCAACTGAATAAAATACGATCCGCCGAAGCGTTTCGGAAATTGAAAAATAAGGATAACTGTAAATTTCATCATCAACAAATTTGCTGGCAGAAATATCATTTTCAGTTGGTTTTAATGTAAGTTTTAAACCCTTTGTCTGAAACAGTTCCGATACCCATTTTTTTAATTTAGAGTCCGAAAGCAATAAGTTCGGAAGGTTTTCGCCATGCGGAACACTAAGGTGGGGCGTAAAGGAAACCAGAAAATGATCTAATCGCTTATATTCATAATAATGAACCATTGTAGTTCCTATATTACCATGCAGGACTATCTTTCCATCATGGGATATGCAAACCGGCTTACTTTTATCTTTTTCAAAATCTAAAAAAAAATGAAACTGATTATCGGGTGTATTATTATTACGAACCCCATATTTTAAAACTGTACGCTCACTGTCAGTAATAACTTCTATCGGATTATTTATGTCGAAGTCATAAAATAAATCGCCCATGGTTTTATACCGGAAGATCTCTTTGTTCAATTCCTGTCCATAAGCGTTTTGACTTTTAAGTGCAAATGCTTCCAGAATATTACTTTTTCCACTGTTTGGCTCACCTATAAATACATTTAATTTTTTACATGGCAATTTCAGATCTTTAACGGATTTGAAATTTTTTATGGTTAATTGCTTAATCATATATTGCTTTTTTTTACAAATATAGATAAAATTCAAATACTCTTCTCTATATAGCCGTTTCCAGCCCCACAACTTCCGTTCTCCCTTCATTCAAAAACGGCTTTACAACACCTTATAACCGGGTTTTGAATTTCGGTAATTGGATTAATCAGGTCATAGGTTAAAAGGTTGAGCTGCCGGTTTGGTTAATAGTCATTGGTCCGTTGTTACAAACCTATTACTATAAACCTTTTTACCAAACCAGTTGCTCAACCCATTAACTATTGACTTTTCAAAAAACCAGCCGCCCAACCCTTAAACCATTAGCAAAAAAGCGACATTTTAACCTGTTTCAAGTATAATCGAAGAATGAGATATGATTGTATAGTAAGATCAGAAAAGGATTAAAAACTCACTAATTTTTGGAATGGATTCCGAATATTTATACTATTTTTGGGAATAAAATCAGAAATTATGAAAAACCTATCAGCATTCAGTATTATTTCATTGTCGATTATCGGCATAACAAGTTGTGATTCCGGTAAGCCCGGGTCGGATGAATCGTCGTTACCCCCGGTTGATACAACAACTATTACAGAAACCGTATCGTATCCAACTGATGATTACGTTGATTCAGTTGATGGATCGAATATGGTCTTTGTGAAAGGCGGAACCTACAATATGGGCTGGACGCATCCCGAAGATATAAATGTATTTAAAACAGAGAATCCGCAGCATGAAGTTACGGTAGGTGATTTTTTTCTCTCCACTCATGAGGTAACTTATAAGCAGTTTTGCATGTTTCTGAACGAAAAAGGCAATCAGACAGAAGAGGAAAAACCCTGGTTGGAACTTGACGGGAGTCTTGACGATGTTTATTGTATGATTAAACAAAAAGGTGACAAATTCACTGTTAAGGCGGATTATGAAATGTATCCTGTGATCTGTGTGAACTGGTACGGAGCAGTTGCATACTGCAAATGGATGTCGGAAAAGACCGGCCGGAATTACCGTTTGCCAACCGAAGCGGAATGGGAATATGCTGCCCGGGACGGAGGAAAAGATATCCGCTACAGCTGGGGAAATGATTTCCCGAAGGCCGGCAAAGGCGGAAACATTGCAGATGCAACTTACAAAAAGAAGTATCCGGATTATCTCATGTCTACAGAAGAGTTTAATGATGGTTTTGTGTACACTTCACCGGTGTCGCAGTTTGACCCAAACACTTTAGGACTCTATGACATGTCGGGGAATGTATCAGAATGGTGCAGCGACTGGAAGGACGATTATTATTCTATAACTGTAACTGATCCGACAGGCCCGGAAATAGGGGATGACAGGGTTATACGTGGCGGTAACTGGAATACAGGTGTTGGCACACTGGCCTTGTTTCAGCGTAGCGGAAACCGGCCGCGGGCATACAGTACAATGACCGGTTTTAGAATTTGCATGGATCCGAAATAGAGTTTTTCCATAATGTCCGGGATCTTCGTTACTCTTGACCTTCGAATCAGTCGAGTACACTAGTACACTCCTGGTTCGAAGGTCGGCGAAAGCCTTGATCCCGAACATTATGATCCAAACTCTGACTTTATAGACAGACACCAGGTAGTCTATATATTAAACGATTTTTGTATCTTTGTATCATCATGACAAAAAGACAATTCATACTGGACGCGGTTAAGGCAAAGGTTCTTGAGATAGATCCCAATGCCGTATTAATTCTTTTTGGCTCGCGCGCAAGAGGCAATGCCGATAAATATTCCGACTGGGATTTTTTAATCCTTACCGGAAAAAGGGTAAATCAGATACTGAAAAATAAAATTAACGATGCCTTGTTTGATGTTGAACTTGAAACAGATCAGGTATTGTCAGCCCTTATACAGAACCAGAAACTCTGGGAAAACTATTCTTCTATTCCATTTTATAAGAATATAAACAAGGACGGAATAAGGATATGAAGGGAACTGTAAAGCAACTTATTCAATACAGAATTTCAAGATCAAAGGAAACTTTTGCAGAAGCAAAACTTCTGGCAGAGAACGATCACTGGAATGCTGCTGCCAACATATTATACTATGCCTGTTATTATGCCATAAATGCTTTACTGATAAAAAATGATCTTTCATTTTCGAGCCATAACGGAGTTAAAGTTGAGTTTCATAAATCATTTATAAAAACAGGAATATTTCCTAAAGAATACGGGAAGTTGTTTAACAGACTTTTCAACCTTAGACAGGAAGGGGATTATATAGACTTTCAGCGATTCAGCAAGGAGGACATTGAACCTTTTTTTGCTGAAGTTGAAAAATTTATAGTTCTTATTGAAAAGAAAGTATAAACCCGGGCAACTATTTCTTCACAAACCTTCCCGTACTCACCCCGTTCACCTTGTATAAATAGATTCCTGAAGGAAGATTGGAAATGTCTATTGTTTCCTTTGAAGAATCCGGATTCAATTCAGTAACCACAATTCCGCTTGCATTGTATATAACTATACTTTGTATTATTTCGCCGCCGGTTGAAACATTAAGGTCATCTGTTGCAGGGTTGGGATATGCATAAATCCTGTCTGACTCATGTGCATTTACGCTAACGGGATTGTAAATGAACGAAAGATCATCAACGTAAAAGATGTTTCCTGGAATGGGATTACCGGGATTCCCGCCAAAAATATAATACTGTATTGAGTCGGGTACGTCGGGTGCGGTATAGGTAAAGGGAGTGGCAAACCTATCATAATCTGTTAAAGTATTAGGCATTGTAAAAACGCACTGGCCGATAACGGTTGAGTTCTTTGTAAGTTGGATCCATATAACATTGTAGTTATTTGCTTCTGCAGCAACAGTTCCTTTTACATATCCGACAAGTGAATCGGGTCTGTATGCAAAAGGCAAAGCTGTTGAAGAAAAGCCATTCAAAAGATTTAATTGCAGGACTCCGAGAACAGTATCACCCGGTATTCCCGAACCAAAGGGATAAGGTACAGTTGCCGTGTCGCTGGTAATTCTCACTGCATAAAGACCCCCGTTTGCGTCTGAAGTTTTTGTGACCTGAACAGGAAGGTTATAGAATGGGAACTGGTTTGCATACGTGCCCCAACCGTCAGGGTCTTCGCCGGTGTTGAAGTCAATCCAGTTCTCGAAATCGCCATTAGGGAATTCCTGAACAGATTGCAGGAAACTGATACTGTCAAGTATCAGGACACTTCCGGGAATATGGGGCGGGTCCATACGTGAGGATGTAATAATAGCAACTATTGAATCGGGGGGATTGAGAGCGCTAAGATAGGTAGGGATACAAAAACGGGTATAAGTGGATTGAGTTCCGACAAAAAACGTTACAGCTTGTGAGATAAAAGCGCCGTTTTGCTTGAATGCAACAATAAAAAAGGCTGTATCTGTAGGCGCAATATCGAATTTTGCATAGCCTGAAATAGAATCAGGCGTTTCGGTAAAAGGAAGGCCGCCATCAATGGTCTGATTTCCCGGTGTACCGATTATCATCATCCCCTGAACAGTATCGCTACCGGAAACAACCGTTTCCATCCTTGCAGCATAAGTACCGTGCTGTGCATCGGTTGTACGGGTGACATTGCCAATACCTCCTGAGCCGAACATGTTGGATGTAAGATAAATTTCAGGTTCGGTAAATGTCTGAGAAGACCAGTTCTCGAAATCAGAATTCGCAATTTGCTGCCCATTTACAAAAAGGTTGCAACAAATAATTAGTCCAATAATGCAAAATATGTTTTTCATTTTTCAGGTGATTTTATTGTAAACAAAAATAGTATTTTTTTTAATATCAAATTAATAACAAAAGGAAGTGTGTTAATAAAAGTGTGGGAAGCACGAAGTCAGGAGCACGAAGCGCGAAGTTGAGGGGGGCATGGGTCCGGAACGTGGGGATAAGAAACCCTCGCCCGGAGCCCACAACTCATGCGACTTCGTGCTTCTGACTTCGTGCTTTCCACACTTTGTTTAAACCAGTATTATTCCGTCCGGAAGAATTTCTATTTTTCTTTGTTTGTATAAAGCACCTAAAACTTTCTTGTATGTCTTTTTACTCATGCCCATTTGTGCGTAGATCTCTTCCGGGGGAGTTTTGTCGGTGACTGATAAAAATCCATTATTCTGAGACAGTTTATAGAGGACAATATCACAGTTCAGGTCCATAGAATTTTCATATCCGACGGGGTTTATAGAAATATCTATTTTATTTTCTTCCCTGATCTTTGTAACAACGCCTTTTAATTTATCCCCGATCTTTACCGGCCTGAAAATCTCGTTGTCGTATATTAACCCTTTGTGTTTGCTGTTAACGATTACCGAATAACCCAGATCAGTTTTCTGGAAGACTATTATCTGCACATCATCACCTTCCTTTACAGTGAGAACATCATTTTGCAGAAGTTTTTCAATTTTATTTGTTGCATAAAGACGGTTGGTTTTTGTATCCAGGTCCATATATACAATGTACCAACGTCCTTCTTCCATAACCATATTCTGCTCCCTGAACGGAACAAGAAGTTCTTTCTCCATGCCCCAGTCCATAAATGCACCAACGTCGGTTACTGCGGATACCTGTAATAATGCAAACTCATTCAGGAATATTTTAGGAGTTATGTTTGTTGCGACTTTCCTTTGCTCGTGGTCGAGGTAGACAAAGACTTCTATAATATCATCAATGTTAAATTTTTTAGGACAATATTTACTGGGAAGAAGAACGTCTTCGCCCGACTCATCGCCCAGATACAGGCCAACACTTGTCCACCTTAATATTTTTAATTTGCTGTATTTTCCTATTTCGATCACGTCTGAAAAATTTCACGAAGGTAGTGATTTTCCTGCCCGACTTTTTTTTCTGGGTTTTTAAAATCCCGAAGGGATTAATTTTAAATAATGGACTTTTTTAAAAACCCCACGTTTTGTCATCCTGAACGCAGTGAAGGATCTGAAACGCTCTGTTAATGAGATTCTTCACTGCGTTCAGAATGACAAGGAAATGTTTTGTTGGGCTTTGAGACAGCCTCTTGTTTATATTTGACTCCTTCGGAATCAGAACTTTGTGGTTGCATACCCGGCACATAATCAATTAATTAAAAAAAACATCAAAAATATTTGAAATATATAAGAAAGTTATATATAATTGCAATATTAATATACCTTCAACCGTTATAATAAAAAAACTCACGATATGGCATCAAACGATCTACTTAAAGGAACACTCAAGCCCATCATTTTAAAACTATTGTCAGAAAAGGGAAGGATGTATGGCTATGAGATCACGCAAAGTGTAAAATTGATCTCCGAAGGAAAGATAGAACTTACTTTTGGGGCATTGTATCCGATTTTACACAAACTGGAGCAGGATGGTGCGGTAAGAACGGAGGCGGAGGTCATCAACAACCGGAATCGTATCTATTACATACTTACCGAAAAGGGAACAAGTACTGCAAAAGAAAAAATTGCGGAACTCGAAGAGTTTGTCAATACCATTAAGTTATTGTTAAAACCGAATTACGGGCTGAGGTATGGAATCGCTTAACATAAAACAGGTAGAGATAATTGCTTCGGAGGTGCATCTGGCAAAGATATCACTTTCGCATCTGGCTGATGACCTGATAGATCATATCTGCTGTGAAGTTGAGACGGAAATGAGTCTTGGCAAAAGTTTTAAGGAAGCCTACGAAGCGGTTAAGCAGATTTTTGGCATCAGAGACCTTCAGAAAATTCAGGAAAACACACGTTATTTAATTGATAAAAACTACAAGCTTATGAAAACGACAATGAAAGTATCAGGCTTGGTATCCCTCATTCTGCTGGGACTGGCCACAGTTTTTAAGATCATGCACTGGCCCTGGGCGGGAGTGGGCATGGTGCTGGGATTTTTTATCCTGGGTATGTTATTTTTTCCTTCTGCCATCTATGTTAATTTCAGGGATTCTCACAAAAAGAAAAACCTGTTGCTCCACCTAACTGCCTTATTGGGTGGAATTATTTTTATGGCAGGGATCCTGTTTAAAATAATGCATTGGCCCTGGGCGGGGTTTATGATTATTATCGGGACTACTGTTCTGCTCTGGATATTTTTGCCAATACTTCTGTATGTCCAGATAAAAAAAGCAAAATCAAGACAGGAAAAAGTCCTCTATGTTATCGGAGTATTCTCTCTTATTATTTTTGAAATGGCAACAGCATTCAAAATAATGCATTGGCCCGGTGCTATGGTATTGATGTTATTCGGCTCAGTTATGATGTTCAGCGTATTTCTCCCAATATATACAAGCAGAAAATTCAAAGAAACAGGAAGGATAACGGGACAATTCATTTTCCTGATAATTACTTCAATGTTTGCCATCCTTTTTACTTTTTTGCTGGCCGTGAATGTCTCTAAAGATATACTTGGAAACTTTGTAAGGCAGGATGAAAACACAATTAAAATTAACAAATATCTGGAATCGAGAAATGAAAAGGCTTATGCAGAGTATAAAAGTTTGTCTGACAGTGTTCATGTAAAATGCGACTCTTCGGTTGCTGTATTGAAGACCTATACTCAGGAATTGTGCGTGTATATCGAAGATCTGAAAATACAGATAATACAGTTAACAGATGGTACTGAAAAACAAATTGCCGTGCAGAAGGCTGAAAATCCCGCAATGATCCAGGCAAAGGACAACAGGGATGTGGTTAGTTATTTAATGCTTGGAGAAAACAATAATGGTAAGGCAAGCGAACTGAAAATGAAAATTGAGATGTATAAATCCACAGTGTTAAAATTGGCACCAACAAATCCGCGGATAAAAACCCTGATAGAAAAATCGCTTAATACCGGAGATGTTGTTGATGATGATGTAAAACAGAACTGGGAATCTCAGATCTTTTTTGCAAAGGCCATGATAAGCATAATGCCGGCATTGTCTGATATTGAAATGAACTTAAGGCAAATAGAACTCGAAGCTTTGAATTCAATAGTGGAGCAAAACAATAACCTTAAATAATTACAACTATGAAAAAGCTAATATATATTTCAGGAATTGTTGCCGTAAATTTAATGATGTTGGGCGCATTTTGTAAAGCCATGCACTGGCCGGGTGCCAATATTATTTTAATTCTGGCAATATTTATTTTCTGCTTCTGGTTTCTGCCTTCAGCATTGATCAGCAGTTATAAAACACAGGAAGTGAAAAAATACAAATGGTTATACATTGTAACATTTATTGTATTCTTTATTAACATGGCAGGTGCTTTGTTCAAAGTATTGCACTGGCAGGGAGCGGGATTGATTCTCATAGTTGCGCTTCCCCTTCCTTTTGTTCTGTTTCTTCCGGTTTATCTGGCTCAGACACGCAAGGATAAAAACTATTCTGTGCTTAATCTTATGGGAGTGATGTTCGGACTGACATTTGTGGCAGTGTTCAGTGTACTTCTGGCGCTTAATGTAAGCCGTGATGTTTTAATGGATATATCTTCAGATATTGTGAGAGTAAAAAATGCAACGGAATATAATAATTCAAAATCTGCCGATCTGCAGGACATAGATGGAATCAAACAGAAAGCAGATGATGTCTGTAAATTCATTGATGCAATGAAGAACGAGATGCTTACAATGATTGACGAGCAGCAAACCGGCCCAATCGATCCTTCTAAAATTAAAGCCGTCGACAATTCTGATGTCGCTGATTTTGTCCTCTACAATAAGAATGAAACAGGCGATCTGAAGGTACTTAAAGAGAAGATCATTGAATTCAGGGAGGCAATAATAGCATCTCCGAAAGCATCACCAGAACTTAAAAATCTGGCTAAAGAAATACTGGTTCCTTCGGGCGAAAACGAGGCTCCGGATATTGAATATACATGGGAAAGGAAGGAATTTCCAACCAATCACCTCATTGCTGTTATTGACGGGTTGGTCAGACTTCAGAACAACATTCGTTTTGTTGAGGCTGAGTTTCTGGCGGGGCAGGAATAATTAAGAATTATTAAAACCGGTATTTGCTTACCGGTTTTTTTTTCAAAATTCATTTTTTCTAACCTGAGTTCGGGATAAGAAAACAATAAAAGCAAATAAACTCACGTGCGTCATTGCGACGATTCTGCCTGATAGAATAAGGAGGGTTATACTATTTGAATCGGAAGCAATCGGATGTGGATGGGGTTGTGCTGATGGAGCGGGAAGAGAAACACCATATACGATCCCGTATATATCCACACACATACCCTCGCACATAGATTGCTTCACGTTGCTATAGTCTATTAGTAACCTGATACTTATAAGAAGCAACGTTCGCAATGACGGCTGGGTGTTCTTTGCTAATTATCAATACAATATACAATACTCTTATCAAGATCAGGTTATTACAATATCAGAAATGGCAGAAGCAATAATCTTTCTGCATCTCCATTTGATGCAAAAACTGTACAATGTCAGACATAATAAGTTGCTGAAATTATATGAATTCAGCACCTTAGCCGAACGAAGAAATTTGTAGTTTTTAGAGGTGCCCATATGTTAATTTTTGAAAAACATGATGCTGGTATAAAATACATTTCGTAATTTTGCGAAACACAAAAACAATAAAGCTGCATATTATGGAAATAAAAGTATTAGGCACAGGTTGTGCAAACTGCAAAACTCTCGAAAAGTATGTTTACAATGCTTTAGCAGAAATGAACTTAAATGCTGATGTCGAAAAGGTAGAGGACATTCAGAAAATAATGAGCTATGGCATTATGAGAACTCCGGGACTGGTAATTAACGGTAAAGTTGCTATCAGCGGAAGAGTTCCTTCTGTAAAAGAAATTAAAGAAATTCTTGAAGCAAATAAATAGTGTTTGTCCATAATGTCCGGGATCTTCGTTACTCTTGTCTTGAAAACAGTCATTTACTAGTAGTAAACTCCTTGGTTTTCAAGACTGCGAAAGCCTCGATCCCGAACATTATGAT
>CAZEWB010000030.1:0-13624 GCA_964515655.1 uncultured Bacteroidales bacterium | reverse complement strand
TGTGTTGGGTGTGTTTGGTGTTTGTTGTGCAAAAGTAAATTATTTTATAATAAAAAATACTAAAGCTCTTTTTATTATAAAATAATTTACTTTTGCAGCAACAAATTAAAATTGATTAAATGGACGATGGCCCGGCGGTATTATTTGTAAAAACTACCTGATCCCAGAGGGCTTTCTTTAATCATAAGCATCCCTCGGTAAAGCAGGGGTGCAGATTCAATACCTTTATATTTTTATAGCGGATCCCGTTGTTGTTTGATCTTGTGGATTATTAATTTTTTTAATACAATGGATTATGATCAATATCCTGAAACAAGAAAACGGAAAGATCAACGAGATAAGCAAATACGAAAGAAATTGCTGGATAAATCTTACAGATCCCAACGAAGAAGAAACTGAAAGGTTAAAGAAGGAATTCCACGTTCCAGCGGAGTTTATCGAGGATATTCTTGACATTGATGAACGCTCACGCCTGGAAGTAGAGGGCCGCTGGATGATGATCCTTATCAGGATCCCGGTATTTGTTCCAAAGACAGATTACTCGTTTTATACTGTGCCTCTCGGAATTCTATATTCACAAAATCTGATGATAACCATTTGTGAAAAAGAAAATGAGATAATAAAAGATATCATCGAGGGTAAGGTAAAGGGTATAGATATAAACAACAGACAGCACTTCATTCTTAATATATTTAACCATACCTCATCGTACTATATGAGGTTTCTGAAAGTAATAGTAAGAAGCACCAACCAGATCGAAAAAGACATCCGTAAATCGATCGAGAACAGCCAGCTTGATGTTCTTATTAAAGTCCAGAAATGTCTGGTTTATTTTACTACTTCTATCCGTAATAATGAAATACTCCTTGAAAAACTGAGAAAGTCGAAGCATGTTAACACCGAATTGCTTGACGAAGATTTTTTAGAAGATATCCAGATCGAGAACAAACAGGCATATGAAATGGCAAAGATCCACAGCGAAATTCTTACCGGAATGATGGACGCCTTTGCCTCGATCATCTCTAATAACATGAGTGTTGTCATGAAGCGCCTTACCATTATCACAGTAATATTCATGCCTCTTAATATCATTGCCGGAATGGGAGGAATGTCTGAATTTTCTGCAATGACCCTGGGAATTCCCTGGGGAATATCCTATGGGCTTTTTACCGTGGGAATAGGGCTTATCGGCTGGATCACATATCTGATGATAAAAAGAATAGGGTTTAATAAATAAACAGGGAAGGGTATCTACCTTTTGATCCTTTGCTTCGCTCAGGATCAATTCCACATCAATTTTATCTGCGCTTCGCTTGCTAAAATTGTGTGTCATTGAAATTGAGCATTTGGCATTGTTAGTTTTGAGAAGAAATGATCAATGTAAAACAAACAACGAACAATGTACAAGTATTCTTACAATTATTACCCAGGGCAAACGCATCAAAATAATTATTTTTCAAAAAATATTGCCTTGGTGTGGAAATGAATTTACCACAGAAGCCTGATTAACAATAAAAAAACACCCTCCCATCATTGCGAGGCAACCTATAAGGGCGCACCCTGATGTTCATAAAGGAAATGACAAACAGCCCAACTCCCGAAACGTCATTCTGAACTTGATTCAGAATCTCCTCTTGCCCCCGCACATCCTTCGACTTTTCCGCCATATACTTTTCTGTTTTCTTTTTGTTTTAAGTGGGCGGGCTCAGGATGACCCACGCTTTTAAGTTGCAAGATACTACCTGTTTACCTCTTTTTTTATCATTAGGATCGTTGCTGCTTACAAGTTGTGAAAAAACCTTTCGTCGCACTGATTTTGATATATTGATATTTCTTTTAAAACCCGACAACCTTTCAGCCATTCCTTCGTCTTAATATTAGTTCGTTAATTTTAAATTTTATGAAAAGGATAAAACTTATATCAGTCGGTTTATTCTGTTTACTGACAAACTCAGTTATATTTTCTCAAACTTATATTAGTGGGTTCATTTCTGCTAATACAACATGGGATACTGCCGGCTCTCCTTATATTGTTACAGGCAATGCACTGCTATCCCAGGGATATACCCTGACCATAGAACCGGGAGTAACTGTAAAATTCGGTCAGAACAAAGCATTACAGATCGATGGTGAACTTATTGCGATCGGCACACCACAGAACAGGATTATTTTCACATCAGATCAGTCGTTGCCGACAACAGGGTATTGGGCAAAAATTCATTTTTCCGACTATTGTACAGATGCTGTTGTTGATGTAAACGGCAACTATATTTCAGGTTCAATAATGAAATATTGTGATGTTCTTTATGGCGGCAGCCTGGGATATGGGCTTGTACACATTGTAAATTCATCCCCTTTTTTCAGCAACTGCACATTCAAATTCAGCGGCAGTAGTGGTATATACTGCCAGGGAGGATCATGTATCATAGATTCTTGTGTAATTAATGGCTGCTCCGGGTATGGTCTTTCTTTTACAAATATTCAAACAGCATCATGTGGTTTAAGAATCACTATCGACTCAATAATGAATAATACCAGCGGTGGAATAGATATTAACGGAATTACCGGGTCCAATTCAATAATTAATAATGGATATTTTTATGGAAATACAGGTAAAGGGGCTATAAATATAGTAAATAATAGTACTGTTTTTCATATCGTTAACAATATCTTCATCGGCAATTCATTTAATACCGGTAACGGTATGGTTTATCTCAGTGGAAGCAATACCATGATTTCAAATAATGTTTTTAATAATAATTCTGCCAATCATTCATACGGTATGGTTTGTCTTTCTGGAAATAATTCTACAATTTCAAATAATACTTTTACAAATAATACTGCCTCATCTTCAAGTAGTTTAATTTATCTTGCGGGTTCTTCTGACTCGATAAAATGCAACATATTTAATTCAAACACAATAAGCGGATCAAATGGTATTATACATTTCCATTCGTATAACTCAATAATAACCAATAACCTTTTTGAAAACAATACAAACAATGATCAATATGGAGTTGTTGTTACATATATTGAAGGAAGTACAGGGACACATACGACAAAATTCGTAAATAATATTATTAAGAATAACAATTGTCCTAATGGTATTTGCTGTAAGTGCTATTTTTATTTTTATGGGGGACCAACATTAATAATAAGAAACAACAATTTCGAGAACAACAATGTGAAGTATACAACATATATGTCTGTAAATTCTGCAGCTGTACCAAACTATCTGCAGTTTAAAAACAATAACCTGAATAATCCGGTTGCAGAGTACGAATTCTATAATAGCATCCCATTTGGTCAGGCTGACTGTCACCTCGACAGCAATTACTGGGGCACTACAAACACATCGCATATCGACTAGGTTATTTTTGATTATTTCGATGATGCGAATTACTCTGTTGTTTATTATACTCCCGTGCTCACAAGTCCGGTTTTTGTTGACACAACATGCTTTAACGGGTTGCCTGTAAACAATTATATTAACGCTTCAGAAAATAAAATCACTGTATATCCGAATCCTTTCACTGATTATTCATTGATATCAATAGATCGGGATTGCTACAATGCCTCTCTTACAATATATAATATTACAGGTAAAAAAGTTAAAGAAATCAATAATATTTCCGGCAGCGAAATTGAGATATCCCGCGACAACCTCCCCTGTGGAATATACCTGCTGCGGCTTACAGAAAACAATAAATTAGTTTATTCTGAGAAAATTATTATTTCGGATTAAGGCAGTCAACTTTTTTAAACAAGGTATTTGCTTTTTGTAATCTTTATCAGATTTTGTAACTTTGTAAAAAAGAACAAATGACAATAGCAGAATTAAAACTTAAGATCTTTCGTGAGGTTGATTCATTGGAAAAAAACCGGTTAGAAGAATTCTATGGTCTGTTACTGAATTATATTAATGGGGAAAAAGATATTTCTGATTGGGATAAACTGAGCAAAGAACAACGGCAGGGAATTCTTGATGCAATCGATGAGATAGAATCAGGGAAAGGTATCCCTCATAAAAAAGTAATGGAAAATATCCGTAAGAAGTTCCCCAATGCATAGTAAAATATACTGGTCACTTTTAGCAGAAAAAGACTTTGAAAATATCCTTTTGTACCTGCAAGAACACTGGGAAGAAAAAGTTATTGAGAATTTCATTGAAATTACTGAAATACTGATTGGTCAGATTGCAATGAATCCTAAGCAATTCCCTGTCATTTACAAAAAGAAAAAAGTTCGTAAATGTGTATTAACAAAACACAACTCATTATATTATATAGTTGGTCGGGATAGTATTGAAATTCTGAGAATTTTCGATAACAGACAGAATCCAAAACTGTTAAAGTTCAAGTAATTCCTAAAGAATAATATAAGTTCATTCAAACCCGACAACCTTTCAGCCATTCCCTCGTCTTATTATTAGTTTTCTTAATTTCAAAATTTTTCGTATATTTAGCAAAATTTTGCAATGTACAGGGCGCTGATCATCATAGGCATTCTCTTTATTTGCTTACAGGCATCTGCCCAGAATGCTTTTATTGAAAACAAGGGGCAATGGGATGATAATATCCTTTACAAGATAGACCTGCCCGACGGGGCGATGTTCGCCGAAAAGAACATACTTACTTTCAATTTCTACAATCCCGAAGATCTTAAGCGCTCTCACGCCCACCATGGCGATGATGAAGCAAAGCCAAAAGAATTTGTCCGTCATCACGCTTACAAATTGCACTTTCAGGATGCCGGTGACCCTGTTGTTGATGCCTCGGATATCTGCAAAGATTACATGAATTATTTCATCGGCAACGATCCTGCTAAATGGAAGAGTAACGTAAAAAAATACAAGACAGTTAAGTATAAAAACTTATATAAAGATATTGACCTGCATCTTATCACTTCCGAGGACTACTGGTTCAAGTACGACCTTATCGTTCATCCCGGCGGTAATGCCGAAGGTATAAAAATGAAATACGAAGGTCACACAAAACTGGAATCCACCTCAGACGGAGGCCTGAAAATATCCACATCACTTAACGAAGTTAAAGAAATAAAGCCGGTTTGCTGGCAGGATATCAACGGAAAAAAGTTACTTGTTGAATGCCGGTTCTGGGTGAACGATCCCTATATCGCTTTTGTTTTCCCCGCCGGATACAATCCCAATTACGAATTGTTCATCGACCCTGTACTAATATTTTCGACCTACACCGGATCTCTCACCGACAACTGGGGCTTTACAGCAACTTTTGACGAAGAATCGCAGGTCTTTTCAGGTGGTATTATATCCGGAACAGGATATCCGGCAAGCACGGGAGCCTTCCAGATGACTCAGGGCGGAGTATGGGATGCTGCAATAATAAAGTACACACAGGACGGCGTTTCAAGGATTTTTGCCACTTATCTTGGCGGCTATAATTGCGAAATGCCACAAAGTATGGTGGTCGACCGCTCCGGAAATCTGGTTGTTTTCGGCACAACAGGCTCACCTGACTTTCCTGTAACGGCAGGAGCATACGACATAACATTTAATGGTGGCCAGAGTCTTACCTACGACAACGTACTTACTTTTCCCAACGGCACCGATATATATGTCTCCAAACTCAGCCCCGATGGCACGCAGATGATTGCGTCAACCTTTATTGGCGGAACCGGTAACGACGGCATGAACTTCCGCAATAATTACGCAAGCTTCCTCATGCATGGCAACGACAGTCTCTATTACAATTACGCAGACGGCGCCCGCGGTGAAGTTATTGTTGGTAAAATGGACGACATTTATGTGGGTTCAACTACATTTTCTTCTGATTTTCCGGTTACAGCCGGTGCATTTCAGACAGTATTTTCAGGATGGCAGGAAGGGATAGTTCTTAAGTTCAATCCTAATTTAACATCACTGGTGTGGAGTTCGTTTTTCGGCGGAAGTAAAGACGACGCCATATATTCTCTCGATATTGACATAATGGAGGAAATATATATTGCAGGCGGCACAAACTCCGTAAACATTCCGACATGCGGAGGTACTTACCAGTTGATCTCACCCGGAGCCGGAAGCACCGATGGATTTGTTGCGCGTATTTCACCAAACGGAAGCACGCTGATAAAATCGTCATACTTCGGTTCAGCTGCATACGATCAGGTCTACTTTGTAAGAGTCGATAAAACCAGGAACATTTATATTACCGGACAAACTGAAACTTCGGGCACTACATTCATTTATAATGCAGCATATAACGTTCCCAACAGCGGACAGTTCATCACCAAATTCCCTAACGACCTTTCGACGCCCATCTGGTCCACACGCTTCGGAACCAATGTCGTTGGCAGACCTAATATTTCTTTCACAGCATTTTCTGTTGACTACTGCAACCGCGTTTATCTTTCGGGCTGGGGACGCGAATGGGCAGACAGTGATGGCTTCACCTGGACCAGCATCCAGGGAACAAAGAACATGTATGTCACTCCGGGTTCGCAACAAACATTTACCGATGGACAGGATTTCTACCTTATGGTCCTTGCCGATGACGCTTCGCAGATAGAATATGCAACCTTCTTTGGTGAACAGCAGACAGGCTCCAACTATTGCGGTCACGACCATGTAGACGGCGGCACAAGCCGTTTTGATAAACGCGGTAACATTTACCAGTCCGTTTGCGCCAGTTGCGGCTATAACTGCAACGGCTTTCCTACTTCTCCCAACCCAGGGGTATGGTCGCCAAACAATGGAGGAATAAACAGTCCCGGCACATGGGTCTGCAATAATGCGGTCTTCAAGTTCAGTTTCGAAATGCCGCTGACAATCGCCGATTTCACATATCAGAATGTCTGCCTGGGACAGCCCGTTCAGTTCAACAATACAAGTAACTACGCTACAAATTATCTGTGGGATTTTGGCGACGCAAGCCCGACCTCAACTGTGACTAATCCCACACACACTTATACCGCTCCCGGCCAGTACATAGTTTACCTACAGGCCAGTAATCCCGGAAGCTGCAACATTTCCGACAGCACTTCAAAAGTCGTTAACGTCGAAGACCTTTCGATACAAACACAGGACACGGCAGTATGTGCAAACAGTTCAATAGTTCTCAACGCATCATACAGCGGAAGTACGCCCCCGGTATTCGTATGGTCATCGAACTCTAACTTCAGCGACACACTTAACAGCAGCATTTATGTACCGACAGTTACTGTGTCAAATTCCACAACACACACATATTATCTGCATGCAACTACGACGTATTGCAGCATCGTTGATTCGGTAACAATTTCAATTATTCCCGTAGGAGTCACTCTTTCGCCCGATACAATAATCTGCAACGGGACACAGGGACAGATACATGCATACAATTCATTTCCCGGCACATTGAATTACTACTGGGACAATACAAGCAGCATAGTAAGCGGACAAGGAACTGCGAACATTGTTGTTAACCCGACGCAGGCTACAGCCTATTCTGTCACTGTTACAAATCAGGCCGGCTGCACTTCAACAGCATCAGTTCTGGTTGAGGTCAGCAACTTCCAGATACTTTCCGGATTATCAGAGAACATTACATGTTACGGTCTGTGCAACGGTTCCGCCCAGGTCTCCGCACAGGGAATGGGGAATATTTCGTATGACTGGAGCAATAATCTGCATACGCCTTCCGTAAGCGGGCTCTGCCCCGGCAACTATACTGTCACTGTCGAAGACGGTGTGGGATGTTCCGATACTTATTCGGCCTTAATTACCCAGCCGCCACAATTGGTAGCTACAGCACAGTTACTTCAGCCTGCCACATGTAGTTCCACAAACCCCAATACAGGCATAGCCGTTGTTACTCCTTACGGAGGAACTCCGGACTACATGTATATGTGGAGTAATCAATTCTATGATTCTCTTCAGATAGACATGTATGCAGGTACTTACTACATTACTGTTATTGATGCCAATCAGTGCGATACTGTCGTATCTGTCGTTGTCACCGACGAATCGACAATGCAGGTAACTATCTTACCGCAGATGCCTAGTTGTTACGGCTATTGCGATGGTTCCGCCCAGTCCGTTGTTGTTTTACCGGGAACACCGCCCTATCAGTACAACTGGAGCACCGGCGGCAGCACTGATTATATTACCGGACTCTGTGCGGGTACTTACATTGTAACAGTAACGGACAGCAATTTCTGCTTCAGGGTACATGGCATGAATGTAGATCAACCCGACCCTCTTGAAACAGAGATACAGTCGCCCGGAATCGACTGTTTCGGAGGTAACACAACACTAACAGCACATGTAAACAGCGGAGGCACTTCGCCATATACTTATCAGTGGAGCACAAGTGAGACAACGCAAACAATTTCGAACGTCACACCGGGAACATACCGGGTAACAACAACTGACAACAATGGCTGCCTTGATTCAGCAGAAATCACAGTTTTAGAACCGTCGCTGATGGCTCTTGATACCAACCAGACTAACGTTATTTGCACCGGTGTCTGCAACGGGCAGATACAATTATTCCCGTCGGGAGGAACGCCTATATACACATATATCTGGAACGGGACACCCGGAAATTCCATTGCTACTAATCTCTGTGAAGGGAACTATTTTATTACTGTTACAGACTCCAAAGGCTGCACTTTGACATTCAGCACCCAGGTAGGCAACAACGGCTATACCCCGCCTCTCGATGCAACAGCCGACCAGTATAATATCTACATTGGTCAGAGCACCACTCTGCATGCACAAACAATAACAAATATCGTCCAGTACGACTGGTCTCCCGGTTCTTCTATACAAGGCACCACCATGCAGCATCCCCATGCCACTCCACCTCAAACTACAACTTATACTGTAACCGTGGTCGACAACTGGGGCTGTGTTAATATTGATACGGTCACCATAAACGTTCTTGATGTCATCTGCGATGAACCATACGTTTTTGTACCTAATTCATTTACTCCAAATCACGATGGCGTTAATGATGTGCTTTACATTTATGCGCCTATGGCCTCCGAAGTTTATTTTGCCATTTATAACCGCTGGGGCGAGATCGTCTTTTCAACTACAGATGTCTCAAAAGGATGGGACGGAGTATTCCGAAACAAAGAAGCAGACCCTGCAGTATTTGTGTATTACCTGAAAGTTACCTGCGTCGGTAAGGAGATCTTCGAGAAACAGGGGAATATTACGCTGGTAAGATAAAAGATAATTATCGGAGTCCATTTGATATTCGTTACTCGAAACTTGTTTAAATGTTTAATTGTTCAGGAGGTATGTGCCGGCGCGCGGCTTGTGCGCCTGGTATACCATATACCTTTATACCTTTGGAATTGTACATTAGTGCCTTCTCAAAAAAAATGTATTCATTATTTATGCTAATTTGCAGAAATCTTTTAATTTTGCTTAAAATTTCAGTGTGAAATTATTCTTTCTTATACTTGTTACTTTTATCTCCGTTAATTCATTTTCTCAGGAGTCGGCCGGAAGCGGTAAACTTACAGGAGAATATGGAATTTTTAAAATTGCAGGTATAAAATTCATGCCTCCAAAGGACTTCCAAAGATCGGCCAATTTCGAAGGCTACACTCATCCGGGCTCCGGCTCTTCGATATCAGTTACATATTCAGACGGCAAAAAACTGGCAGGAATTTCTTCATCATTTACCGGGACGACTCTTGCAAAGAACAACCTCAGGCTGATATCACAGGAAAAGGTTGAGCTAAAAGGAAATGTATCCGGATTATTCATTGTTACACAAACGACTATAGTTTCTAACGATACGATCCTGCAATCGATGGACTTTGAGCGTATAATGCTTTTTTTTGAAACCTCTTCCGGAACAGTTTGTATTAACGCCAACTTCCCCGCAAACATGCACTCGCTGCTGTTTGATGTTATTAAAGAAAGCCTTTTCACTGTTGAAATATTGACAAATAATGAAAATAATTAGAAAATATTTATTCTTCATTATTCTCACTTTTGCCCTGGCTATTTCAGGAACAAGGGTCAGCGCACAGACGCATACCATTTATCATGATATCTACTACGAAACATACGATCAGAATATGTGGGGGCCTAACGGAAGCCCGTTCAGCCTTAATATCCACCTTGATCTTTTCGATTTTGATTACGATTCTGCAATAAGTGTCGGATGGATGGACACAGTCATTGGAGTTCCGTTTGGTGTTATGTTTTACCTGGATACATGGTTTCATCTTGGAAGCGACTTCGAAATGTATGGCTGGACCACAGGATGGGTTGATGTGGAATACCCGGTAGAACTGGAACTGACAATTCCTGACGATTACACATTTAACCCCGGCGAAGTTGTGACCCTTAATTCCGATTATACAGTTCTCCCCGGCGCCGAAATAATCAGCCATTTCCCTCAGGCAGGAGTGATATCGCTTGACCTCGATTTCGGAGTTGACATTAATCTGGGCGCTAACATATGTCTTGGCGGTTGTGACAGTCTGACCATTATGGACATTTCCGTACCCCTTGATTCAATACCCATTTTCTACATTAACGGTCAAACCGGCGAAGCGATATATCCCTGCCTGCAAAACGGCTGGCCTGCATTGTGCACTACTTACATTCTTCCTATTACTTTTAATAACCTCTTCGGGATGGGGATCAGCGGCTGGATAACTCTTCCTTATATCGAAACCACAAGCGTCCTGAATACAGCAAATCCTTGCCACCAGACTCTCGAAGCAAGCGGGGACAGTACATATATGTACCTTGAAATAGACATTGTCCAGTTCCTTTCTTTTGTAGCGGGACTAATTCCCCCGCCTACAGGGCCGGCAATTCAACAATTCCTGAGCATGCTGCATGGGACGTATGACTTAGGAGGTGGCATTTATGTCGAATACAATTTGTTTACCGCATTATTTGAGATCACAAGTACAATGCAGCAGGATCTTACTTTTAACCCGTTCATAAATACAATCCTTAGTTTTCCAACGCCTGTTGAATACTCTGTAAGTGACCCGAATAATGCCAACCAGGTGATAGAGCAGGGAGTCTCAGATACCATTTCTTTCCTTACATGCTACGATTTTAATTACAGATATCCCTGCTACGGCTGGCCTCAGATGGAGATCGGCTATGCCGCTCACCTCGACAATGAATTCACCAATCATGTATGGGACAGCCTTGCATTTGTTTTTTCTATCGAAGCATTGGAATTCACATTTGTTATCCCCTTCCCTTTCATGAAGTCATACACAATGCCCCCGTTATGTCTTGAAGGCACAGATGAGAACGGAGATCCTTTCAGTTTCTGCTTGCCCGAAATAACAAGCGAAGAATACTATCCACAGCTAGTTGTTAATGATTCACTGGTTACATCTGATATTTCAAAGAACGGGACCAGGCCGACATCATGGACGATCGGCCCTCTCATTGATTTTGATATTCCTCTCGGTTACTTCCCTATAACATGGTTTGAAGAGACCTGGGAACTTGCCGGCTTCGATACCGATACTGTTTTTGCTCCGTTTACAATGATCCCCAACCCGGAATTCGTTATGAATACGACCTTCAGCAATAACTTATGTGCCAGCGATAGTATTGCCAGCATCACTGTGACGGTTGAACACGGAACTCCTCCTTATATATATTACTGGTCGAACGGTGTTGTCGACACTTCATATTCCACGACCAATACAATAAGCGGCCTGATGTCCGGCACTTATACAGTAACGGCAAGCGACATTAACGGCTGCACGCATACTGAGACCTTTACTATAGAGGATATTAACCCGCCGATATTTGTAAGTCTTTCCGCAACAAATGTCCTGTGCCACGGGTTCAGTACCGGTTCCATCAACACTATAGTCAACGGCGGCACACCGGGATTTGACTTTAACTGGTCACCTTCAGGCGACACCATTCAGAATCCGGATAACCTGCCTGCCGGATTTTACACAGTTACTGTCACAGATAATGTAGGATGCCCGCAGGTCTCATCAATAGAGATAACAGAACCGCCTACATATGTGGAAATAACTCTCGACAGCATAGAACATGTGCATTGCTATGGCGGCAATAACGGATATATAGGAATATCAGTAAACGGAGGTGTCCCCGGCTACACTTACATCTGGACTAATGCATCTCAACAGGAAGATGTTGGAAATCTTGGAGCTTATACATATACAGTGATAGTTACCGATTCACATGGATGTACTCTTTCCTTTACTCAAACCATCAATCAGCCGCCTCTGCTGACCGCGTCGCTGCTTTCCACCGATGTAACATGCTACGGGCTTGATAATGGAACCATCAACCTTAATCCCGGCGGAGGAACACCGCCATATACATATCATTGGTCGAACGGAGCAACAACCCAGGATCTTAACCAGATACCGTCAGGAGCATATCAGGTTACGGTAAGTGACAGTTATTTGTGCATTGCCATTTCTTCAGTTTATATTGCCCAGCCGGGTCTTCCCATTCTGGCTGCCCTTGATATAACCCACGTAAGATGTTTCGGAGATTCTACCGGCTCTATTGACCTTTCAACATGGGGAGGAACTCCTCCGTATCAGTATCTCTGGAGCAACGGGCAGAACACACCATGGCTTATGGGTCTTTTTGCAGGCAACTATTCCGTAACTATCACCGACGACAATGGCTGCGACACTGTAATCCTCGCTCATGTCAACGAAGGATCTAATCTGCAGGTCACGATTAATACATTCGCTCCGAGCTGTTACGGCTATTGTGACGGGCAGGCCTCGGCGATTGTCACATCAGGATTTCAGCCCTACACTTACCAGTGGAGCAACGGCAGCACCGATAGCTATGCCGGCGGCCTGTGCATGGGACTTCACATAGTAACTGTTGTTGACAATAACCAGTGTGCAAAAGATTATTTCTTTGTAGTACCTGAACCAGTGAGAATATATGCTGACTTCGCAACACCCGGAATTGCATGCAACGGTCTGACAACAGACCTTACTGTAACCGTCACAAGCGGGAATCCGCCTTATTCATATCTGTGGAACACAGGTGCAACAACAGAAACGATTACCGGGGCACAGGGAGGCATTTACGAAGTGATAATTACAGACAATCATAACTGCGCCGATACCCTGACATATAATCTTACACAGCCTAACCCGGTCATTCCCGGCGAAGAGATCACAAACGTACGTTGTATCCTGTTATGTAACGGAAGTATAGAACTGAATCCTCACGGTGGAACCGCTCCGTACAGTTACCTCTGGAGTACTGGACTTGGTCTTCCCGAAAGGACCGATCTGTGTCAGGGTATATATCCTGTAACTGTTTCAGATGCCCACGGGTGTACATCTGTCGTAAATGCTGAAGTTCAGAACCTGAACCTTGGACCGCATGTAACGGCTGTTGCTGACAATTATACATTGTATTACGGACAAAGCACAAACCTGAATGCTCAGTCCACTTCTGCCATTTACTTGTATCAGTGGCAGCCCGCGTCAACTATACAGGGAAGTGCAATGCAGCATCCCGTTGCCATTCCCGATGGAACAACAACATATTTTGTGACCGTTACTGACAATTACGGCTGTACAAGTGTCGACTCGGTCACTATAAATGTACTTGATGTGATCTGCAACAACCCCCACCAAACACACCCAACAC
>CAZEWB010000029.1:0-13784 GCA_964515655.1 uncultured Bacteroidales bacterium | reverse complement strand
CCTTGGGGCTTGGTACTTGGGGCTTGAGACTTGGGACTTACTATGTAAACTTTAACAAAAATGAAAAAAAGACCCAAGACCCAAATTTCAAGTCCCAAATTCCAAGGGATCTGTCCCTTGGGGCTTGGTACTTGGGGCTTGAGACTTGGGACTTACTATGTAAACTTTAAACACATGAAAACAATATCCGGCCTTTCCGTGACCATAGTCACATTAATGATCTCCTGTAACTCATCAAACGAAGAAAAGAAAATGGAAACACCTGTAAACAATGCAATAGAAATTGCCAACATGGATACAACCATAATACCCGGCGATGATTTTTACCTGTATGCAAACGGCTCGTGGCTTAAAAACAATCCTATTCCTGACGAGTTTGCGAATTACGGATCATTCCATCTTCTTGATGAATTGAACAACGAAAGACTTAAAGGTCTTTTCGAAGAAGTATCGAAGAACTCTGCCGGGAGTAAGGAAAAAGAAATAATGGCAGCCTTCTACATTTCGGGCATGGATACTGCAAATATCGAAAAAGCGGGAATAAAGCCACTGCAGCCTGTTCTTGATGAAATAAACGGGATCTCCGACAAGGACGCACTGGTAAAGATGATAGCGAAGCTGCATACTTATCAGGTATATCCACTGTTTTACTTTTACTCGGCCCAGGACGAAAAGAACAGCGCCATCGAGATTGCCCAGATCATGCAGGGAGGTATCGGTCTTCCCGACAGGGATTATTACATTCTCGAAGGCCAGCCTTACGAAAACATACGTGCCGAATATTTAAAATACGTCGAAAGAGTTTTCATGCTTAAAGGCGAAGATGCAAATACAGCAAAGGCCTCTGCAAAGACAGTAATGTTTATCGAGAAGACCCTTGCAGAAGCGTCAATGACCATGATAGAAAGGCGCGATCCAATCGTCCAATACAACAAAAGAACTGTTGATGCTCTTACAAAAGAAAGTTCGGGCTTCAACTGGAAACTTTTCTTCGAGGAAATCGGCGCAGGCGATCCCGGCGAACTTAACGTCTGCCAGCCAAAATTCTTTGCCGAAGCCGGAAAAATGGTGAAGGATATCCCGATAGAGAAATGGAAAACTTATATGACCTTCCACACAATTAACTCGTTTGCTCCTTACCTGAGTTCTGATTTTGTAGACGCGCAGTTCGCCTTTTACGGAACGACACTTTCTGGCAAGGTAAAACTGCGTGAACGTTACAAAAGGGTGATAGAGGCCGCAAACCAGATGATAGGTGAATGTGTGGGCAAGTTCTATGTTGAAAAGTATTTCCCCGAATCATCCAAGAAAAGAATGTCTGAACTTGTTTTGTCGCTTAAAGATTCATGGGCCGACCATATCCGCAACCTCGACTGGATGAGCGATCCCACAAAAGCAAAAGCATTGCAGAAACTGGACTCAATGAAATTTAAGATCGGGTACCCCGACAAGTGGATAGATTACACTTCTCTTCAGATGAAGAAAGACAACTTTGTTGCAAACATCATCGGGGCGCGCAAGTTCGAATTCATGCGCAATGTAAAGGAGATAAACAAACCCGTTGACAGGCAGAAATGGGAAATGAGCCCCCAGACGGTCAATGCATATTTTCACCCTAATCTCAATGAAATTGTTTTTCCTGCAGCCATACTTCAGCCGCCTTTCTTTTTCCCGGATGCCGATGATGCTGTGAACTACGGAGCAATAGGCTCTGTGATCGGTCACGAAATGACACACGGCTTCGATGACCAGGGCCGACTGTATGATGCCGCAGGAAATCTTTCTGACTGGTGGACGGAGACCGACAGCAGGAATTTCAACGAAAAGACCCGCCCGCTAATTGAATTCTACAGTAAATTCCAGGTTGCCGATTCTCTTTTTGTAGACGGCGAACTCACACTTGGCGAGAACATAGCTGACCTTGGAGGCACAGCTGTATCCCTTGATGCCCTGAAGAAAAAACTCAAAGGCAACGAACCGGCAATTAACGGCTTCAACCCCACTCAGCGCTTTTTCCTTTCATTCGCACAGGTATGGAGACAGAACATCAGGCCCGAAGAGTTACAGAAACGTGTAAAAACGGATGTACATTCGCCCACGCTGGCAAGGGTAAATTGCATTGTTTATCAGCATAACGACTTTTATTCTGCCTTTAACATCCCCCAAACAGGAAAAAGATTCATTTCTGCCCCCAACAGGATAAATATCTGGTAAATACGCAAAAAAAACAAAATTTTGATATTTCAATATTTTTTTCTTAATTGCAAGTTATAATTTTATCAAAGTACTTATATGAAAGTATTTCATAATCGCCTCACATTCATTGCAATGGCTGCCGTGGCTATCTGTGTCGTTTTCTTTAGCGGATGCGGAAACGGAGGCAAGGACGAAAATCAGATCGAAGAACAGATTGAAGATTCCTCTTCAAATTCATCGACACTGATCAAGATTGACAATCATCTTTTCAGCATTCCTTCGCCTTACCAGGTGGCGATCCTGATAAAACAAATGAACTTCGAGTATAACAAAGAATACCTGAATCCCTATAACCGTTCACATTCATACATCACGAACTTTAAAAAAGCACTTAATCTTGGCGTTTACGGCGCTAATCTTGGTTACCTCACCATGTACGAACAATCTTCAGAATCAGTTCAGTATTTTTCTGTCATTAAGATACTGATGCAGGAAATGAATATAGAAAGCACTTTCAACAAAGACCTGTTCAAGAGGATCGAGAGCAATATCGGCAACAAGGATTCTATGCTTAATCTTGTTTCCCATTCATACCGCGATGTCGACCAGTATCTTAAAGACAACAACCGCAACGAAGTCGGCGTACTTATTCTCACCGGCGGCTGGATAGAGAGTCTTTACCTTATGACCAACCTTGCCATAGCCAAGAAAAACGATGAGTTACTGCGACGCATCGGCGAACAGAAATACCCTCTCGACAACCTTATCAAAATTTTATCTCCTTATTACAACGTATCGGCGGAATATGCAACACTTATAGACGGGCTTATTGATCTTGCATATGAATACGATGGTGTTGACATTAATTACACTTTTGTTCCACCAACTGTTGAGCCTGATAAAAAACTTACTACAGTTAACAGCAAATCAGAACTTGTTATGTCTGAACAACAGTTCAAAACGATCTGTGATAAAGTTGCTGAAATACGTAAAAAAATTGTTGAATAAATTTCATGAACATGAAAAGTATATTTTCCGCCGGGCTGGTACTGATGATAATGGGATTATCATTTAATTCCATTGCACAAATGAACACTACAATGGATATCTGTACCAAATATATTATTCCGCCATTTATTTCTGACGGTCAGCAATACAAAGCTTTGTTAACAGGCGAAGAAATTGCCGAATTCAGGGCTACTTTTTACGGGGGAAGCACTTACCGCATTACCGCATGCAGCGGACAAAGTGAAGGCAATATTGTATTTTCGCTTTACGATAAAGAAAGAAATCTGCTTTACACAAACAGGGACTACGAAAACTCGCCATACTGGGATTTTGACTTTGCCGCCACTATCGACTGTATAATCGAAGCTGAACTCGTGGGAGGGCAACCTTCCGGTTTTGCATTCCTGCTCATCGGTTTTAAACAACTTTAAAATAAAAAAAATATACACACTCCAACCGACGGAATGAATGAGCGAGAGGATACTTAAAGCATTAATGCAGCTCTTCGCAATTATTGCGAGGCCCGAAAGCAATGCTGAAGAAAGACGTTCGGTCGTAGGGCTTTTCCTCAAACAACAATTAAACAAAGAACTTATTGAAGAATACCTCAAGGTATTCGATCATTTCTACGATGTATATCAGGAAAAACAGAGCGATACCACTTTACGTAAAAAACGCATAGCCGGAAGTTCTGTTAAGGTGTTGAAAATATGCACGGAGATCAACAAAGAGCTTACACAGAAACAAAAGGTTGTCGTTCTCGTCCGTCTTCTGGAATTCATCAAATCTGACTCGGAAGTTATCTCTGAACAGGAACTTGAATTCGTCGAAACAGTTGCCGATACATTCAACATTCCTTCCGAAGAATACGTGCGTATAAAAGCATTTGTCCTTTACGGCTTCGACCGCATTCCCAATTCTTCACGCATTCTTGTTATTGACAGCAACCCCGACTTCACACACGAAAAGGTCAGGCATTTACTAAGGCCAAGTTTGCAGGGGCAGATCCGTATTTTCAATCTTAACTTCTCCAACATGTACCTTTTCAGGTATCTTGGAGAAAAGGAACTTTATCTGAACGGCCAGCTGACCCAGCTCGACAAAGTATACCTGCTGAATCCGGGCAGTGCCGTGCGTTCATCGCGCGTAAAGCCGATCTATTTCAGCGATATCGTTGAGATCTTCCAGATTGATAAGATCAAAAGCAAAATACTGTTCAATGTAAAAGACATTGAATACCGGTTCAAAGGAGGAAACATCGGCCTTCACAAACTGAATTTCTCCGAAGAATCAGGCAAACTTGTCGGTATAATGGGAGCAAGCGGTGCGGGGAAATCAACATTGCTTAATGTGCTTAACGGCAACTACCCGCCTACTTCCGGCGAGGTTCTGATCAACGATGTTAATATTCACACACAGCCCCAGGATGTTGAAGGTCTTATAGGATTCGTTTCTCAGGACGACCTGCTGATAGAAGACCTTACTGTTTTTCAGAACCTGTACTACAATGCTAAACTGTGCTTCGATAACCTGAATGAATTTCAGATCATCCGCCTTGTTATGAAGACCCTGAAGAATCTCGGACTTTACGAGATCAGGGACATGAAGGTAGGCTCCCCGCTGAATAAAAAGATAAGCGGCGGACAACGCAAACGTCTTAATATTTCTCTTGAACTTATACGAGAGCCCTCAATACTTTTCCTTGACGAACCGACTTCTGGACTTTCTTCGAGGGACTCCGAAAATATCCTTGACCTGCTGAAGGACCTTGCCCTTAAGGGAAAACTTGTATTTGTCGTTATCCACCAGCCGTCATCCGATATTTTCAAAATGTTCGACCGCCTTCTTATCCTTGATACAGGTGGTTTTCTTATTTACAACGGCGACCCGGTCGACTCGATCATTTATTTCAAGTCGCAGACACAACAGGCAAACTGGAGCGAAAGCGAATGCCCTACCTGCGGTAACGTCAACCCCGAACAGATCTTTAATATTGTCGAAGCCAGCGTACTTGATGAATACGGAACTCCCACCCACACCCGTCGCATTGCTCCCACGGAATGGGAGACCCATTATAAATCAGCCGACACCGAAATACTGGCGGAAGAAGCAAAAGACCATTCGCACTACCACATGCCCGAGATCATCTCAAAAGTCCCGAACAAAATAAAACAGTTTAAGGTCTTTACAATTCGTGATGTGTTATCCAAGATCGCCAACAAGCAATACATGGTGATAAACATGCTCGAATCACCCCTGCTTGCTCTTTATTCGCTTGCTTTTATTATGGCTTTTATCATCAAGTTTTACAATGTAGATGAATCAAGTACCGACGCCGGGTATGTTTTTATGGACAACAGTAACATTCCTGTTTACATGTTCATGGCAGTTATCATTTCCATATTCGTAGGACTGACGGTAAGCGCCGAAGAAATAATAAAGGACAGAAAAATACTTACACGCGAAAAATTCCTTAACCTCAGCTGGGGCAGCTACCTGTTCTCGAAGGTAGGAATCCTGCTTGTGATCTCCGCCTACCAGGCGCTGGTATTCGTTTTGCTTGGAAACACAATTCTTGAAATACGCGGAATGTACTGGCAATATTGGATTGTATTATTCAGCACCTGGGTCTTCTCCAACATTGGCGGGCTTAATATTTCCGATGCATTCAAAACGCCTGTTACTATATACATCCTCATTCCCTTCCTTGTCATTCCGCAGATCATTCTTAGCGGTATCATCGTCAAATTCGATAAACTTAATCCTGATATCAGCAGTCCGAAAAGCATCCCTATTTACGGCGAAATAATAGCATCCCGCTGGGCATATGAAGCGCTTGCCGTTTATCAGTTCAAAAACAATGACTTTCAGAAACAGTTTTATGATTACGATAAGATCCTCAGTACTTCAAATTATAAAAAAGACTACTGGCTGGTACAGCTTAAAAACGAGGTCGGCGAAATAAAACGGTATCTGTCTAATCCTGAGAAAGAAGCAGACGTCCGCAAATCGCTCGACATGGTTAAAAATGAAGTATCAAAGGAAATCCGGGATAACCAAAAAGTTACGTTTCAGGGACTCGACAAGATAAAATACGAAAGTCTGTCTGAAAAGGACATTGAACAACTCCGCGCATATTTCGAAGAGCTGAATAAGCATTATATGAAGAAGTATAATAAAACCAGCGAAAAGAAAGACCAGCTGATGAGTTCATTGCAGAACAACGAAGAAAAGCGGAAGGAATTTATTGAATTACGTAAACATTGTCATAATGAAAGTCTTAAAGAATTCGTTAAGAACGAAAACGATATGATCAAGATTATTGAATATGATAACGAACTGATACAGAAAACCGATCCCATTTTCCACGACCCGGCCCCCGGAACGTTCCTCAAAGCTCATTTTTATACTCCCCGCAAAAGGCTTTTCGGTGAACTTTACGACACATACTGGGTAAACATTATTGTTATCTGGTTCATGAGTCTGATAATGTTTATTGCCCTCTACTTTAATGGACTTAAGAAGCTTTTGGAGATCAGTGATCATACTGGAAAACTGTTCCGTAAAAAGACTCGTAAAAACAAATAACAATCCCGGTGTTAAGGGTTACTTTTTTAATAATTCCTCTTTTTGCTATTGTATTCAACCTGCGCCTGCGCGCTCAGAATGAATCATTTTTCCTCACCCCCGAAGAAAAAACGAATTCTTTTTCCAACTCGTGCCTGTTTTTCAGATTCGACAATCTTAATTTTTTAAAGAACAACGAATACTTCAATCCCATTGACGAGGGAATAACTTTTCTCGGTGCAACCTTCATTCCCCGGCTTGCGCTTGTTCTGAACAAGAACTTTACAATAAATGCCGGCTGGTACGGTCTTTTATATTCGGGCAGGGATAAAATGTCGTTAAGTATACCTTATTATAGTGTAACCTGGCATTTTGCCGAAGGTTATTTCTTAAAAATGGGAAATATCAATGGGTTTTACAATCACCGGCTGCCGGAACCTTTGTTTTCGTACGACAGGATTTACAGCTGTACGCCCGAGAAAGGGGTGCAGATAGTTGCCGACCGGAAACACCACTCAACAGACATATGGCTTAGCTGGGAAAAGTATATTCTGCCGGGCGACAACTTTAAAGAAGAATTTGTAATGGGCGGAAGAAGTTTTATTTTCCTGAAACCTTCCGGCTCAAAAAGCAACATCGCACTTACACTCAATGGAATGACCGCACACAAAGGAGGACAGGTGGGTTCAGCTGGCGGACATATATGCACACTCATGAATTCCGCAGTGGGCATATTGGCTTATTTAAAACCTATTCAGGGTTCTTCCGACAGTATTGGGATCCGTAACGATTTTTACGGGTTCAGGGATGTAAGCCCCGTTAAACAACAACTTTACAGCACAGGATGGGGAAACTACACTACCGTTTTTGTTAGGCATAAAGGGTTTTATTTCGAAGGAGGTTTGTGGTACGGGAGACATTATATAGCCCCACGCGGAGAATGGCTTTTCCAGTCTGTTTCAAATCTCTATGGTGTATACTGGGAGCCATCAAACTTAATAGTTACTGCAAAAGGCGGTTGGATGTATTCTGCAGATAAACCGGTAAATGCCGGCATCGGAGGCGGCTGTTATTATGACGTGGATCTGGAAAACCTTGATTTTTATTATCAGTTCCACATTTATATAAGGTTGTCGTACCTGCTGAAAGAGTTCTCCAAAGAATAATTTAAGTATTTTTATTCATTGTTATTTTCGTAACCTTGCACAAAGTAATAAATTTGCGTTTTATTTTTTATGGAATATAAAGAGGCAATATTAAAAAGCCTGTCTTCGGTGATGCACCCCGAATACAAGAAGGATGTCGTTTCATTAGAACTTATTGACTCATATACCGAAACTGAAACCCGGATAATAATACAGCTACTTTTCAGACGTAAGAAAGACCCTATGGCAGCAACCGTCAGAAAAATGGTAGAAATAGCTGTAAAAGACATTGTTAAAGACGCAAAGAAAACCGAAGTGATTGTTATTGCCAAAGAGGAAACGAAAGAGGAACCCCATAATAGTCTTGAAAAGGTCAAACATATAATTGCCATAGCATCTGGTAAGGGAGGTGTCGGTAAATCAACCGTATCTGTTAACCTTGCCGTTGCCCTCGCAAAAAAAGGGTTCCGGACCGGCCTGCTTGATGCTGATATATATGGTCCTTCTCTTCCTAAAATGTTCGGAATGGAAGGCTTTGAGCCCGAAACGAAAAAGATCGGTAATAAGGATTTCATCGTTCCGCCTGAAAAATACGGCGTTAAAATGCTCTCATTGGGATTCTTTTTCGACCCGACCAGGGCGCTTATATGGCGCGGTCCTATGGCAACCGGTGCAATAAAAAACCTTCTTAATGACACATTATGGGGCGAACTCGACTATCTGCTTATTGATCTGCCTCCGGGAACAAATGACATACATCTTACTCTGGTTCAGAGCATAGGGCTTAGCGGAGCAGTAGTGGTAACAACCCCGCAGATGGTGGCTGTGGCAGATGCGGTAAAGGGCGTCAATATGTTTCAGAACGAAAATATTGATGTGCCTGTTATTGGAATTGTCGAAAATATGGCCTGGTTTGTTCCCGATGACCATCCCGGAAAAAAATATTATATCTTCGGACAGGGAGGCGCAGAATATATTTCAAAAAAGATGAAAGTCCCTCTGTTAGGCCAGATTCCCATAAATGAAAATATCTGCTCCGGAGGCGACAAAGGTACTCCCGCAATATTAATAGGTTCACCTGCAATTTCATATGCTATTGAGGCCCTGACAGATAAATTCCTTTCGGAATTTGGCAGAATTTCTGAAACACACAAACCACATATTGTTGAAATTAAAAAACAGTAATAATGAAAAACAAGGAATTGTTCGAAAAAGTATCAAAAGTGATCGACCAGGTGCGCCCATACTTACAGCAGGATGGCGGCGATGTTGAACTTATTGAGGTTACCGATGATAATATCGTTAAAGTAAAACTGGTAGGCGCATGCGGCAGCTGCCCTCATAGTCTCTACACACTTAAAAACGGTATAGAACTCATGGTTAAAAGAGAGATACCCGAAATCAAAGAAGTGGTAAATATTTAACAGGGAATTTTTCTGATGACAAAGGGCCGTTGGGCAATACTTACGATCATCCTGATCCTTATTGTGGATCAGATCCTGAAAATATGGATCAAGACCACATTACCTATCGGGGGCGAAATCCCTGTTTTTGGCAGCTGGTTTTCGCTGCATTTCGTCGAAAATAACGGAATGGCTTTCGGACTTGAACTGGAAGGCAGTACAGGAAAACTTCTTTTGACCACATTCAGACTGATCGCCGTTTGCGGTATAGGCTACTATCTTTATAAGCAGGTCAATAATAATGCGCCCGTGGGTCTTGTAATAAGCCTGGCTTTTGTAGTTGCCGGAGCATTCGGAAATATCATCGACAGTGCATTTTACGGAATGATGTTCTCCGAATCAGTTTACGGACAGCTAATGCCGGCAGCAATGTTTCCCGATGGAGGCGGATATGCACCCTTTCTTTTTGGTAAAGTTGTCGATATGTTTCACTTCCGTTTGCTTCAGGGTATATATCCCGAATGGCTACCGTTAGTAGGCGGAGAAGAGTTTATGTTCTTCAGGCCGGTATTCAATATTGCCGATTCCGCTATCACCTGCGGAGTAATTTCTTTGATACTTTTTCAAAAGAAATTTTTTTATTCCAAAAAAAACTAATATTTTGGAACATTGTTTGAAAGAGCTCGTATACATTAAAATTAAAAACTCGTGATATGAAAATAAAATGGCCTATACTTATCGTTCTCGCCCTCTCGGCAGCCTCCTGCAATAATTCCGGCAACAATCAGGGAGATGAGGACAAAACCGGCGTAGACCAGGTTGAGAATTCTGAACATTCACGTAAGGTCAGAAAGATCTTTTACAATGTGCCAAGTCCGATTGAAATGGCCTCCCTTTTACAGCGTTCAGGCGCAACTTATGTCCCTGAAATTCTTAACCTTCCTTCAAAACAACCGGAATATATCACGCTTACAAAGCAGGCTCTTAACCTTGGCGTTTTTGGCACTGACCTGAGTTATGTGCGCCTTTTCGATCAAATCAGTATGTCTATCAAATACTTACAGTCGGTCAAGCATCTCTGCGACGAACTTAATATTCCCGAAGCCCAGGGATCACTTGCACTATCAAGGCTCGAAGAAAATATTGAAAACAGGGACTCGATACTTCAGATCATTTCAGAAACATATTCCGCAGCCGACACATACCTTAAAGAAAACGGAAGAGGAAACACAGCAACGCTTATAATATTGGGAGGATGGGTTGAAGCATTGTATATTTCAACTAACATTGTAAAGTACAACGGAGATCTTTCTAAAAATGAAATTGTAACCCGTATTGCCGAACAGAAATATTCCCTAAACAACCTGATTGAGCTTGTAAAATCTTATCCCGGCGACAAAGAACTGCAAACCTTCCTTGAACCTCTTTACGCACTTCAGAAATCATACGACAAAGTTCAGATATCGTACACTCCCGGTGATGTGGTTACCGATAAGGTTACAAAAACAACAACGATCAACGCAAATGCAACAGTCGTTATTTCCAAAGAAATTATCGAGGAAATAAAAGTCAAGATCTCGGAAATGCGTAAAAACATTGTCAGCTAGTATTAACATTAAAAACTATTATAAAATGAAAGCGAAAATATTAACCATAGCAGTCCTGATAGGTCTGATAGCTATGCCGGGTTTTATTAGTGCGCAGTGCAAAGGTTTTACAAAAAAGGAATGCATTCCTGATCTTAAACCTTATGTCTACAATGGCCAGCTAAACTCAGCCGTACTCAACGAGGGTGACGTTGCAGAACTTCTGTTGACTTTTTACAGCGGACAGGATTACCGCGTTTTCCTTTGCGGACAACCAATTCTTGGCGATCTGGAATTCCGCCTGCTTGACACAGACAGAAATGTAATTTTTTACAATAAAGATCATGATTTTGTAAAATTCTGGGATTTTAAATCAAATTCCACCCAGCAGCTCATCGTTCAGGTTCGTGTTCCCGTTGGTGAATCCCGCAGCGAAATAGTCCAGAGCGGCTGCGTTTCAATTCTTGTCGGTTTTAAAGAATAACAATATTATCCCTTTGCATTATACCCCGCTATCGCGGGGTTTTTTGTTTCCGTTTATAAGGAAAAAAGTGTAGAAGAATGCGAAAAATGTCACTCCCGCCTGTGTTTCAAGTGTGTCTTCGTTAAGAAACGATATCATGCAGATAGTAAATGGTAAAAGGAAATAAAAAGACTTGTATTTTTTTTCGGCTATCACAGGTATAAAGATCGCGGCCGTAACAAGAATAAAACCTATAAGACCAAATGTCAGAAAAAACGTCACAAACTGATTATGTGTGCGTAACTGCCATTTTTTTTCAAGAGGTGTCTCCTGGCTGGCATAATATTCATCAAACGAGGCTTGTACGTCCCCGGTACCTGTACCAAACCAGTAATTGCTGCATATAATGGATAATGCTGCTTTAAGGTATTCAAACCTCTGAGTAACAGAATGCCCGCTCGGATTATCCCCCTTCAGGTATGAGTCGAGTATCCACAACTGTTTGTATAGAAATGAATAAAGAGAAAACTTCTTAAGGTATATGTAATTGGGAATGCCGTTTTCTACGGCAGCAATATCTGCCTCGCTTATCATGGCCATTCCGGCAGAATCTTTCCTTAATCCTTTTGAAGTCATGTACCTGATAAGAGTATGTGAAAGCAGATTTCCCTTGTTGTCAGGCCCGCTGAAATCCAGTTTGCTTCGCTTATTCCATTCCTCTTTTAACTCTTCTTCACAATAATAATTCCATACCTCATATCCGTTCTCATACCGAATCATTGCCTTATTATGAAAATATGGTCGTCCGTTTTTTGTAAATTTCTCAAGAGGATATTGTTCTCTGATCATTGTAAAATCGCAATACGACCTGTTAAGCGTATACAGGAAGAATATAATAATTGCAAGTATTGAAACTATTATTGAGGCTTTTATAAATATTTTTCCCGACTTTAACATGTACCTGATAATAAAAAATACCACAAGCAGACAGAAAACCACAAGGCCGGTCTGACACCGAAGAATAAAAAGAAAAACAGACAACCATATTATTACTATTACCACTATCGCTCTTTCACCTTTATAAAATGCCCATTGCCGCTTTTCAAGCGTATAATAAAGAAGGAATATTACAGTGTTGATCATCAGGGAAAACCGGATATGCGAAATGTAAACTGATATTTCGCGGTAATCGGATATCTCCTTGCCCGAAAGCCCAAGCCAAACGCCTAATCCTATCAATGAAGAGACTACAATGCCTGCAGAAAAAAAGTATAAAATACCACTTATCCGTTTATTCTCAAGCGGGGCAGAAGTGCCTATTACCAATGGAAGTATTAACAAAGGGAGTTTGATTTTAAGGTCTTTCATTGCATACGCAAAGTCGCTCGTATTTAAAAGCCATAAAATATGTAATGCGAATATACACAGGAATATCAGCAATGCTTTGTTCTTAAAAAGAATATTCATTTTCTGTCTCAGGCTGCCTTCTGCCAGCCAGTTCCCGGCAAGAATAAACTGCGAAAGGCTTATTCCAAAAAGCGACAGTGGCAGCGACACCACCAGCAATGCTATACCGTAATAATATATCTCCCTGTGAAGAGTTTCTCTGCTGAAGTTCTTTAACGAAAAATTCATCTTTTCATTAACGATAATGACTGTTTTTTATTTTATAGTATACTTACATTATTGAATTTATTTTTATAATAATATCAAACTTCTCTTCAAATTGGTATAATGCGGTATTAAACATAAAAAAAGGGTCTTGCGACCCCTTTTATACTGTTTGATTTTATTATTACTTCTCCCTCATCAGGTAGAAGAAGCCTTTCACATCAAACTCAGAATCGTCCTTTCCTGTCGCTTTGATTATGTAATAATATACGCCGGGTGATGCATCGGCTCCGCCTATCTTGCCATCCCAACCCTTTGTATAATCATCCCATTCGTATATCTTCCTGCCCCAGCGGTTGAACAATATCGCATGGAATTCAGTAAGACTCTTTGCATTTACAAGGAATATGTCGTTAATACCGTCTGAGTTGGGTGTGAACACATTCGGAACTTCAAGTATCGGTGTTGCGTCAAAGCACAACCACTTGTACTCAAAGGTGTCCTTGCAGCCAAAACGCTCTATGCCAAACCACGATGTGTCTACTTTGCTCTCTGCCACCAGGACTATCCTGTAACAGCCCGGTTCAGTGAAATTCCATATCGGGCTCACAGTCGAAGTAGAGCCCACAAGATTGCCGTCCTCATCAAATATCCTCCACGAGAACCGGCGTCCGTTGTTCGTCAGGTTTAACAGCTGTAACGACTGTGGCACAGGCAGCATCTGGGTAAACAATGTGTCGAAGAACGCTGCTATGTTGCCTGAATTTGTCATCGTTATGCCTATAGTATCATTACATAACGTTCC
>CAZEWB010000028.1:12183-13823 GCA_964515655.1 uncultured Bacteroidales bacterium | reverse complement strand
GCTTCGAATTTCGTGCTTTGGATTTAACTATTGTATCAGATCCATCTCCTCAACTAATCGCCTGCAGCCTGCAAATTTATCTATGATAAAAAGTACATAACGTATGTCAACTGAAATTGTGCGTTGAATAGCGGGTTCAAATGCTATATCACCGCTCATGGCTTCCCAGTTTCCGTCGAAGGCAATACCGACAAGTTCGCCTTTGCCGTTTAGTACCGGGCTTCCAGAATTTCCGCCGGTAATGTCGGTGTTGTGCAGGAAGCAGGTATGCATTTTTCCGTCATTCGAGTATTGGCCATAATCCTTGTTCTTCCATAGTTCTTCAAGACGTGCCGGAACCTGGAATTCAAGGCTCGATGTGTCTTTCTTTTCCATCACGCCGTCAAGGGTTGTGAAATAATCATATTCCATTGCATCACCGGGAGAGTATGGAAGTACGGTTCCATAAGTAAGGCGCATTGTGCTGTTTGCGTCGGGGTAGAATAGTTTATCGGGGTACATTTCGCGGAGTCCGTCCATATAAAGGCGGTATGCTTTTGCGATCTGATTTTGCTGTTCCTGGTACATAGCGTCATATTTGCTTGTAACGCCCCTGAAACTGTTCATTGCGCGGAAAACAGGGTCGCTGTCGAGCTTCTTAAAAGTAGGCGCTTCAAGGAACGAAAGCACAGAACTTGATGAATAGAACAAAGTGTTGGCAAAGACATCCATTGTGTATTTATCGAAATTGCCTTTGTATTTTTTTGCAATTTCATTCATGATGGTTGGATAATATTCTTTGGTTATATCCTGATAAAACATCTGCAGAAGATTTTTGTACAGGAGTTTTTCGGTCTCAAGATCAAAGTCCTTGTAAAAATCAAGAGTTCGTTTTATAAGGTCAGGGCAGAGCTTCAGGATTTTTTCTGTGCTGTTCTCTTCGAGTGCTTTATACAGATTGCTGAAACCTGCAGCAAAGCCAAGAATTTCCGGTCCCCGCATTGCAGCTTCGTTAACGTAGGTTTTCATTAGTTTGAATTGTGTAAGTTCTTTCTGATATTTTTCAAGATTAGTGATCACTTGTCCGTACTTTGCAGTGCGGTCGGGGTCGGCTTTTACCCAGTTATTGAATTCCTGCTCCTGTTTTTGTTTTTTACCGACAACATTCAGGCGTATTAACCCGCGTGTCTGTCCGATGAAATATTTCCAGTAATTGCTGGTTTGTGCATATTTCGAAGCATATTTAATTCGTAATTCCGTGCTGACATTCATTCTTTCGCGGAGGATGGAAAGTTTTTTATCACGTATCTTTACTATCGAGGGATTAATTACGTCAATCGCTTCCTGTACATCATACGATGACATGTAACGGTTTGTACGGCCGGGATACCCTAAGATCATCGTGAAATCATTTTCGGTCACTCCCTTTATCGAAATGGGCAGGTGTTGTTTGGGAACGTAGGGAATATTTTCGGTTGAATATTCTGCAGGTTTTCCGTCGGGTGACATGTAAATGCGGAACATCGAAAAGTCGCCGGTGTGGCGTGGCCACATCCAGTTGTCAGTATCGCCGCCGAATTTGCCGATGGCCGAAGGAGGTGCAGAATATTCAACCGAAAATATTCCCTACGCTCCCAAACACCCCAAACACACCCAACACA
>CAZEWB010000028.1:4168-12173 GCA_964515655.1 uncultured Bacteroidales bacterium | reverse complement strand
TGTGTTGGGTGTGTTTGGGTGGGGTTGTGCCTACAAGCCGGATGTCTTTGTAAATTTCATAAACAAGAAGGTAATAGTCGTTTCCGACGAAATAACTTCTGCAGCTTGCGTTAAGTCCGTCTTTTTCCGCTTCGGTCTCGATAAGTTTCGAATTGGCTTTTATCTTTTCATCCCTGTCTTTTTCTGTCATACCTTCGGTGATGCCATCAAGGACCTTTGAGGTTACTTCTTCGATACGTATAAGAAATTTAACAGTAAGACCGGGGTTTGGCAATTCGTCTTTTATATCCATTGCCCAGAATCCGTCCTGCAGGTAATTGTGGTCAACAGAACTGTGCGACTGTATCTGTCCGAACCCGCAATGATGGTTTGTAAGGATAAGTCCTTTTGAAGAGATCACTTCGCCTGTGCAGCCGTTGCCGAACTGTACAATGGCATCTTTAAGTGAAGCATGGTTAAGGCTGTAAATATCTTCGGCGGAGAGTTTAAGGCCGGCAGCTTTCATGTCAGCGTGTTTTTTACCAAGCATAGTCAGAAGCCACATCCCTTCGTCGGCGCGGGCTGAAAAAACTAACAGCAAAAGCAGAAGCGAACTAATAAATTTCATAGTAAAAGTGTTTGAATATGCAAAGTTACTAATTATATAATGTAATGCAAAAATTCAGTTTTGTGACTGTTTTACAATAGTTTTGTTATTTTTGTAGAATAATTGTTAGGCTGTTATGTATATATTTAATGTCGAATTACGAATTACGAATGGGGTGGGGGGTTGGAGTATTGTGAAACGAAAAGTTTTTAAAAAGAGAAGAATATGAAACCACCACTAATAAGAAAGGACCTTGTATATCCTGAGTTAAGTTACAAACTGGTAGGGTATGCTTATGAAGTTTTCAATGAACTAGGGCCGGGACATTCTGAAAAAACATATACAAAGGCATTTGCAATAATGCTTCGCAAAAACGGACATGAATTTAAGGAACAGGTCTATTATCCGGTACGTTTTAAAAATGAGGTGGTAAACAGAGCATTTTTAGATTTTGTTGTTGAAGAAATTATCGTTATTGAAATGAAGAAGAATGTTCCTTTCTCAAAAACACATATCGATCAAGTACTTGAGTATATAAAGAATAGTAAACTTAAACTAGCCATTTTAACATCTTTCACAAATGATGGTGTACGATTCAAGAGGATTGTTAATGTCGACCAGACTATATCAAAGTAATAATGTAAATTTGCATGTATATGTTTGTATCAACACAAACCCATTTCATTCGTACTGAATCTTTAGGATTTGCACATTGTGTAGTTCACACATACTACTTATTCGTAATTCGTATTATTCGTACATAATTCGTAATTCGAAAAATAATTAAAAATATCAACAAAAACCTTCAGTATATGAGAACATCTTTTTTATTTTTCTGTATTTCTGTTTTTGCCTTTGAAGCGTATGCTCAGACATTACAGCCCGTATTTTCGATACCGAGAACTACCGATGCCTTTACCGATGCCAACATGGCCTTCAGCCCGGATGGCAAATATCTTGCCTATGGAACAATTGACGGAAAGATCAACCTCTATGATGTTCAGAAAGGGGCAGAGGCTTTTTCAATAAACACGGGAGAAGACTTCATAATTTGTGTGGCATTCAATTCCGACGGCACTTTGCTTGCCTCTGGCGATAAGCAAGGTGTGATAAGGGTTTACGATATGGGAACCAAAGAACTGAAATACCGTATCGAAGCCCACAAAAAAGCCATCCTTGATGTTGCCTTCAGTCCTGATAAGGATATCCTCTTTTCCGGAAGCAGAGATAATTTCATCCGCACTTTCAATGCAAATACGGGAACGCCAATGATGACCTTTGAAAAAGCCAGTAATAATATCCGCGCCCTTACATTCAGTCCCGACGGGAAATATATTATCTGTGCCACATCTTCGCTTATGAAAGGAATTGTGTATTTCGATATGAATACCGGCAAATTCGTGAAGGAAGTGAAGTCGCCCAATACCGAATCGATTGCCATAAGCCCGGATGAGCAGTTTATTGCAAGTGCAAACCTTAGCTCAAAAGTGGTCTTGTGGAACCTGTTGGACAGTACCCAGATTGAACTTTTCGGGCATACAAAATATGTTTTTGATGTCGCTTTCAGTCCGGGAGGTAAAGTTCTTATAAGCGGAGGCGAAGATAAAACAGTAAAGATATGGGATGTTACAAAAAAGACTCTCGCTTACAGCCTTGACGGACATACTGAAACGATAAAAGCGGTAGCGTACAGTCCCAAAGGTAAAATGATAGCAAGCAGTTCATGGGATGGTACAATAAAGGTATGGGACATCTCAACACTTAAACTCCCCGACGAGACCATTTACCAGGAAACGAATAATACAACACTTCCGCAGGCAGAGCAGGAAATTATTAACACAACATACAAAAACCTTGAGTTCGAAGTTGACAAGGCTGTGATACGCAACACTTCATTCCCATCGCTCGACAACCTTGCTGACCTGCTTAAAAAGAAAACAACCTATAAAATTTCATTGTCCGGACACACTGATAACACAGGAGATGCAAATCACAATTACAAACTCAGCATTCAGCGCGCAGAAGCTGTTAAACAATACCTTGTCTCAAAAGGCGTGGAAGCAACCCGTATAACAGCCACCGGTTATGGCGCCACTCAGCCACTTGCCTCCAACCTTACCGAAGAGGGCAGGCAGAAAAACCGCCGGGTGGAAATACAGGTGGTGGTGAAATAACGTTACAACATGTCACTTTTTTTGTCATCCTGAGTGAAACGAAGGATCTATACATATAGTTTCTTCGCTTCACTCAGAAGGACAATGGAGACGGAAAAGACGTACGTCTTATTTCTTCATCCTCTCAATCACCAACGGAATTATCTTCTTCCAGTCGCTTACGATTTTTATATCTGAGTAATTGAAAATTGCTGCGTTTGCGTCTTTGTTGATACTTATAACAAGGCCGGCGTCTTTTATGCCGCATGTGTGGTGCGCGGCGCCTGATATTCCTGCATTAATGTAAACTTTAGGACGGACAGCCACACCGCTTGTGCCTATCATCGTTTGTTCGCCCGTTGTCCAGCCTTCATCGAGGGCGGGGCGTGTGCAGCCGGTGGCGCCGTTGAGCAGCGAGGCAAGTTCTTCTAAAATGGCCCAGTTCTCTTTGCTGCCTATACCAAAACCACCTCCGACAATGCAATCCGATTCCTGCAGTGGTTTTCCTTTTGCTTTTTCCTTATGTATCGCAACAACTTTTATCTGATCGCCAAAACCTTTTATTTCGCAGCTGAATTCTTCGTGAGTTCCGGTTTTGCCGGGGAATTCTTTTTTAACGAACATCCCTGCTTTCACTGTTGCCATCTGCGGTCTGTGTTTTGGCGTCAGTATATCTCCCAGAACTTTTCCTCCGAAAGCAGGAACGACCTGAACAAACTGACCATTTTCGTCTATCCTTAATTCAGTACAGTGGGCTGCAAGTCCTGTTTTCAGTTTTGCTGCAACAGTCGGGGCAAGTTCTGCGCCAAGGTACGTACAGCCGATCAGAACTATCTCGGGTTTGTATTTTTCAATGATGCCGGTGATGGCCTCGCCATAATAATCAGAACGGTACTGAGCCAGTTTCTCATCATCAAAAGTAATAACAGTGTCGGCGCCGTATGTGTATAATGTATTTGTAAATTGCTTTATGTTTTGTCCGAGGACTGCGGCGTACACTTTAGTATCTGCTCCGAGTTTTGTTTTCAGATTATTTGCTTCGCCGAGAAGTTCAAGTGAGTTTTCGGCAATTCTGTCGTCCTTTATTTCGGCGTACACAAGGATATTTTTGTAATCGGTTATATTCATATTACGTCTCCTTAGGCTACTATTCCTGCTTTACGTAATTCCTGAATTATTCTGTCTGCTATTTCCTCCGGTGTGCCTTCAACAAGTTCCGCTTTGCGTCCCATTTTAGGTGAATTTATATCACCGGGTTGGGTGGGGGAGCCGGTGAGTCCGATAAAGCCATCGTCAATCGGAAGGTCTGTCGCTTTAAAAATTGTAAGCGGTTTCGTCTTTGCCTTAAGCATGCCCATTACGTTTGTAAATCGCGGCGTATTCACTTTGCGGTTGACGCCGATAACAGCAGGGAGTTTTAGTTCGTAATTCATTCTGCCGTCTTCGAGCATAGTGGAAAGGTGTAAAACATCATCCTTGTATTCCAGCGAGCAAACATTCATAATGTGAGGAATACCGAGCCATTCGCCTATCTGTGCCGACACCTGTCCTGTGCTTCCGTCATCGCTTTCATTTCCTGTGATGACAAGATCATAAGGTCCGGTTTTATTAATTGCAGCTGCAAGGGTGTGTGAAGTTGCCAGCGTATCGGCGCCTGCAAATGCGCGGTCGCTTAAAAGGCATGCTTCGTCAGCGCCCATGCCGAGAGCTTCCAGCACGTTTTCCTTAGTCGTTTCGGGAGCCATGGAAAAAACGGTGACCTTTCCCTGGAATGTATCGCGGAGCGACAACGCAGCTTCAAGAGCATGCTTGTCGAGATCGCCGATGATCATGGGAATGCCGCACCTGTTCCACGTCTTTGTGACGGGGTCTATGTTGATCTTTTCGTATTGCTTTGAATCCGGTACAGGTTTAACGCATACCGCAATGTTCAACGCCATATTATATAAGGTCGGTTTATATCACTTGCAGACGGTTCCCGCAATAATGATCTGCATTATATGCGATGTTCCGCCGGAAGGTATTATTGCCATAGCATCACGAAGGAAACGTCCAGCGGGATACTCGTTTATGACACCATAACCGCCCATAAGGTCTATTGTGCGTTTTGAAGCACGGACTGCAGCTTCCGAAGTGAAGAATTTCAGCGAAGCAAATTCGGCAACGCACTGCTGACCGCGGTCGTAGATGGTAGTTGCATTATACATCATTGCGTGAGCAGCATCGAAATCGGTCTGGTTTTCTGCAATGATGAACTGAATGGCCTGAAGGTTCGAAATGGGTTTGCCATAGACCACGCGTTCTTTTGCGAATTTGATATCTTCTTCGAGGCAGCCTCTCATAACGCCTACAGCGATCGCCGACATACCTGATCTGCCGAAGTGCCCGATAGTATGCATTGCTATCTTCGCTCCGTCACCGTCTTTTCCTATTATGCAGTTTGCGGGAACTTTTACGTCAGTGCAAACTATGTCGCCTGTAACTGAACCACGGAGTCCGAGTTTATGTTCCTTGCGTCCTGCAGCCCATCCCTGTGTTCCCGGAGGTACAATAACAGCGCTGATGAGTTTGCGGCCCTTGTCGTTTACACCGCATGTGCCTGTAATCACACTGATCTCTGCGATGTGTGAATTAGTGATGAAACATTTTCTTCCGTTGATCACATAACCTTCGGCGTTCTTTTCGATTGTCGTGTTTTGGTTTCCGAAATCGGAGCCACCCGTTGGTTCGGTAACTGACAGACCACCTACTTTTTTTCCTGAAATAAGAACAGGCAGATATTCTTTCTTCTGTTCTTCGGATCCGAAATTCAGGATAGCTGCAATGCAAAGGTCGTGTGTCATCATTGCAATTCCAAGCCCGGCGGAGTGCCGCGACACTTCTTCGAGCATGATGTTGCGGTCTGTAAGTCCAAGACCGGGTCCGCCATAAGTGGTTGGGACAAACATGCCGAACATGCCCATCTGGCCGAGTTTTGGCCACATCTCTACAGGACACACATCTTTTTCGTCCCACTCAGCAGCGTGAGGTGCAATTTCTTTTTCTGCAAATTCTCTGATGACCTTCTGAAGCATCTTCTGGTCGTCGTTAAAAAATTGAAACATATTAATTCTCCTTATATTTTGTTTTGGTTTTCTTTTTTTCAGATGAAAAGAAAATCATTTTCACCCTTTAGGGCCGGGGCAAAAAAATGATTTTCGTTTTAGGGTTTTTTAGGTGCAGGTGGTTCGTTAATATCTTCAGTTATTCCGGCGATCTTCTTTGCCATTTCTGCGAACTGGTCGAAAGGAGTATAAGCCTTTACCACCATTCTTGCGCCGTCGGGAGAGCCGCCGCCGTGCATGCAGCCCGGAATTCCGCCGCCGACGGTCAGCCACTCCACCAGGCGCGCGGCGCGCGCGGGTCTCGCCGTCCGCGCCCGCCGTCAGCGCTTCTAAAAGTTTTTTCCCGTATTCCGTGGACTGGAAATACGCGCTGCGCGCAGCCTGCTTTCTGCAGAACAGTCACCGGCCTTGATATATTTCTTCGGCAGTTCACCGTATTTGGGATCGTTGTAATCCTTGTACGAAGGCATACATCCGGTCTCGACAATGCCGCCGCCAATTTCCTGGCAGAGACGTTTGGTTTCGTATGGCAATGTGGCAACATAGATCTTATTAAGGTGAGCTATCTTTGAATCGGAAAGCCATACGCCCGAGGCATGAGGTCCGCCGAGAGCCATAGCGCCGACTCCGAGTCCGTATGTGGTCTCATTGTTTGCCGACATCACTATCATTTTATCTTCGAATTTCTTGTGCGAAAGACCGTTTGCGCGTGCCATAAGAACGCCAGCGCCTATCATGATGTCGCCTTGTCCTGCAACACATGCGCCTATGCATGCGCGGTAATTTGCCGTGAAATATTCAATTACTTTTCCCGAGTATTTCCATTCGCCTGCCATAAAAACGCGTTCGTTTGGAATGAACACATCCTGGAAAAGAAGATAGCCCTGGCTGATGCCGGTCTGGGGTACGTCCCATCCGTCGGTATATTCGCGGTCGTCACTGGGACGGCGCGCTTCAACTATAGTTAGCCCATCGATGTCGCGGGGAACAACAAATGATACTGCAAAATCAGCATCAGTGTCCTTATATGCTCCCCCAGGGAGAATGAATACTTCTTCGGATGCAGCAACACCGCATATCATAACTTTTGCGCCACGGACTACGATTCCATCGGGACGTTTTTCAACAATGCGTAAGTTTGTATCAAGGTCAGGTTGCTGATGAGGTTTCAGGTTGCGGTTGCCTTTGGCATCAGTGAGAGCACCTGCGCAAAGGATACCTCTTTCCTCGGCTGAAAGGATCCATTTTTCGAGGCGTTTCTGATATTCAGTTCCAAATTCCTTATCCATGTCATGAGTGATGGCCCACATCACATTCTGGGCGTTCCAGCCCACGCAGATGCCGCCTGAGCACGTACCGGTAAATCGATACATTGCACGTTTAAGATTGGCATTGTTCTTTATATCTTCCAGTGTTTTCATCATGCCGTTAAAGCGCATGATCGGGTTTCCTGTAAAATATGATTTGGTCGTAAAAAGCTCTTTGAATTTTTCGTCATTAGCAGCATCAAAAGAGCGGGCATGACTTTCGACAGTTCGCTTTGTTGCCGGATGCGTTGTTACATCTTTTATCTGTTCACCGTTTTTGTAAATGTTGGGTTTGAGAGCCTTTAAGGCATTCAGGTATTGTTCTCTCGTTCTGATCATGATATTTATTTAAAGGTTTTACTTAAGTGTGTGCAAATATATAAATAAATATGAAAAACCATTTTAGGTTTACACTTTATTTAACAATATTATAGATTTTCTTTTAATGATGACTTCAATAAACCTGCGACCGGTAACCAGTGACCAGTAACTGATTACTGATTACTGAATTATTCTTTCCCCTTTTTCTTGAAGATCTTAACATTGTCAGAGAACTCCATGAGCTTCCTAAGCAGGTTAAATACCAGTACGATATACATAAAGATTGACGTGAGCCATATAAAGGCTACATTAAAATAAAGTGTATCCATATGGTATCCGAAAATGTTTTTGTACGGGGCATAAAAGTGCGCTCTCCCGTAATTGGATTCAGGATCTTTGAATATTGGTTTTGTCAGCTGAACAATACGATTGTCTTCTTCAACAAGAGTTTCAAAAGAATTCTTATTGGTTACCAGGTCAGCAAGGCTGATGTTGTTATACTCTTCCTTGAGTTTTATTACCATTTCCTTATCA
>CAZEWB010000028.1:0-4158 GCA_964515655.1 uncultured Bacteroidales bacterium | reverse complement strand
TTGTGTTGGGTGTGTTTGGGTTTTGTTTTAAGCAGTACATTATATACTGAGTCTGATCTGTTACTTGCCTTATTGAAGAGATTGCTGTGTTCCTTTTTCTTTTTATCAAGGTATTTCCTGGTGTATTCTGCTGTCTTTGCATTGAATTTTTCGGGTGTCAGTTCGTTAAGCTTTTCCTTTCCGAAGGTTTTCTTTTTGGCAGTTTTTTCAATTTTTTTGATTTCGTTCTTGAGAAGCATAAGGTTGTCGGCATACTCTTCAGCACTGCCTGTTTTTTCAGTAATATAAGTATCTGACTGATCAAGGCGGTTTACCAGTTCCGGGATAAGGTAGTTAAAGCGGAATTCATGGTAACTCTTTTCCTTTTCGATATCGAAGAAATTCTTCTGCCATTTATTGTCTTTGAACTGAGTAACGGCAAGCGCCTCAAAAGCCCAGCGCGATGTCATCAGGTCGCCTACTACCGGTACGAAAGAATATGATGCAACAGATCTGTGGAGTTTTTCGAACTTAACAATAACACCACTTAACAGTAATTCAGGAACAAGTATGAACGGGATAAGGATGTAGATTGTAACAACCGAATTAAGGGCCGAAGAAATATTCAGCCCGATAAGGTTTGCAAAACAGGAGGTGGCAAACAGGACAACGAAGTAATTAATGGTCATTCCTTTTATCCCAAGGACGAAATTACCTACCAGCAGAAAGGTGAAAACCTGAATGGCGGAAAGAGTAAACATTATGAGTATCTTGGAATTGACGTAACTGAATCTGCTTAAGTTCAGGAAGGCCCCTCTCTGTAGTATTTTCCGGTCGCGGATTATTTCTTCTGCGGCTACCGACATTCCAAGGAAAAGTGCAACAACAACAGCCATGAAAAGATATGCAAAGAGGTTTTCGTTTTCGCTGAAGTTATATTCATCGCCTGAAATATATTTTGTGAAGTATCCGAGAATGACTGCCAGAATAGGGGCTTCGAGGAAGTTCATGAGAATATACTGCCTGTTTGTCAGTTTCGAAAGGACATCACGGGTTGTGAAGATCAGGAACTGCCTGAATTTGCCGGGAATCTTGAAATTATTTGGCGGAAGATCTGAAGTATAGGATTTTTCTTTAAAACCGGCGCCGATCTTTTCCAAATAAAAACCGTTCCATTCCTTTGCAGACGTTTTACGGCTCTTTGTGAGTTTGCCGTATTCATCCACGACCTTCTGCTCAACGATCTGGAGTACCTGTTCTGGATTTACGTTACCGCAGGAGGCGCATTCGCTTTCTTCGGCATTTGCGTGGTTAGTAAGGCGTTTAAAGTAAACAACCGCTTCGCCGGGGTTCCCGAAATATATCGGGTGACCGCCTTTGTCGAGAATAAGGATCTTGTCGAAAAGTTTGTAAATGTCGCTCGAGGGCTGGTGGATATTGATGATGGCAAGTTTGCCCTTAAGGGTGATCTCCTTTAAAAGGTCCATTACCATTTCACTGTCCATACTCGACAAACCTGAAGTAGGCTCATCAACAAACATGATGTCGGGTTCACGTATGAGTTCAAGGGCAATGTTAAGACGTTTGCGTTGTCCGCCGCTGATAAATTTATTCAGAGGTCCGCCGACTTTCAGATTCCGTATCTCGAACAGGTCGAGATCAAGAAGCACTTTATTACATGCTTCTGTAAGCTGCTCTTTTGTATAATTTGCAAAACAGAGTTTTCCGTTATAATAAAGGTTCTGGAAAACAGTAAGTTCTTCGATCAGCAGATCGTCCTGGGGAACAAATCCTATAACCCCTTTTATGCTATCTTTATCGTCGTGGATGTCGAACCCGTTTATGAGGATATGACCCTTCTGAGGTTTGATGTTGCCATTAAGAATGTTAAGAAGAGTGGATTTCCCGGCGCCGGACCCGCCCATCACACCTATTAACTGACCTGTCTCTTCTGAAAAATTAAAGGGATGAAGTCCGTTCTTGCTGTTCTTGAAATAGAACTCGACTCCCACAGCTGAGAAAACGATCTTTGGCCGTTCGGATTTGGCTAAAAATGCACCGACGATATCGCTGTAATAAATAGGATTGAACTTGCGGCTGCGGATAGTAGAACCCTTAACCAGTACATAAACACGTTTGGGGCTGATGACGTTACTGTTCAGGTAAAGAGCATCATCGCCCACATACCCGAATGCATACATGTTCGTGCTTGGTATGTGCATCATGACAATAGTGCCACTCAGGTGCTCTACCGACAAATGCTTTATTTCGGGGTCTATGGGCTCCTTCAGGCTGTCGATTATCAGAACGTGTTGTTTGTGAGGTATGTTTTCAGGTTTTTCGAGAATCAGGGCCTTGCAGTTTGCGTATTCGTCCCTTGAGATATTAAATACTTCGGAAACAGTTTTTACAAATTCGAGTTCGTAATCGGTAATTTTACTGTTAAAGTTGATGAATTCCAGTAATTTCAACAGAACAAGCATTTTCTGCTCCTGCCTCAATTCCTCATTTACCTGTTCGCAAATGGCAAGCACCTTAACACTGTTTGCCGAAAGACGTTTTTTGCCCTTCTTGCTGTGATGAAGCGCAAGATATTCATCAAATAACTTTAAATATTCATCAACCAGCTCCTGGTTAAGCTGTTGTTTTAGGTACGATTCAACAACCGTGCGACCTACATCTTTTTTTTCACCTTCCTGTTCCTGCTCACTTTCGTCGCTGCTTCCTGCTTCGGCAATGATCGCAAACAGCCTCATCAATGCCTTTAAAATGGTTTCGCTCATATACTATATAATTTGAAAACAATATTACGAATTATTTCTGGAAAAATGCAAAAATAAATTATTTGAATGAAATCCGAAATCCGAAACTAGAAGTGTCGGAAGACCGAAGTCGGAAGCCGGAAGTGGAGATGGGCATGGGCGGTGGGTATTGCCTACTGTCAATTGCAGACTGCCAACTCCCGACTTCCGTCTCCCGACTCCTCTCTTCCGTCTTCTGTCACCTCTGGCGTAAGCAACCTTTCTGTTTTTGATATTCGGATTTCGGATTTAGTGCTTCGTATTTGGATTATTCAGCCTGTTGATATTTTTTCACATTCATTAGTTAATAGCTAAAGGTCTTTTGCTAATTTTGGGACGTAAGGACTGCTTTAATGGAAAACATGATCGAACTTGTTTTTAGTTCTGTAATACCCGGGAGTGAAAGGGCCGGTGTATTATCGGCAATGATGTTCGAAGCAGGATGTGATGGCATTTCGGAGAACGAAAACGGTATTTCGGTGTTCTTCGGTGAGGAAACTTTTAGCAGAAATAATAAACTTGTTGCTGAAGCAGCAGGAAAAGATGCTTTTAAAAAGGTCATTCATGCTCCCCGCAATTGGAACATCGAATGGGAGAAGAATTATCCAATGGTAACGATTTCCGGAAAGGTAGTTATTTACGCTCCTTTTCACAGCGAAATTCCGGATTTCCCATACCGAATACTTTTAAATCCCGGCATGGCCTTTGGTACAGGTCATCACAGCACTACGTCTTTAATGATTAGACTTATGCTTGATACGGATATTAAAAACAAGCCGGTTATTGACATGGGTTGCGGCTCGGGAGTCCTTGCAATAATGGCTTCGCTTATGGGAGCCGAAAAAGTGTATGCAATAGATAATGACAGGAATTCGTACGAAAACTGTCAGCAAAATGTCACTGCAAATTCATGTGAAAATATTGAGTGCATCGAAGGAAATGCCGCTTCTTTAAAAGGAATAAAAGCCGGTGTATTTATTGCCAACATTACCCGCAACATACTTATAAAAGATTTCGATGCTTATTTCAACTGTACAGATACGGGCGGAATAATGATGTTCAGCGGCTTTTTGAAAGAGGATACTGAAATGTTCAGAGCAAAGGTATCAGAATACAAAATGGAGGAAGTAACCGTTCTATATGAAAACGAGTGGGCAGCAATTGCCTTCAGAAAAAAATGAAAAACGACAATGTTGACATATTCAATCAATAAAAAGAGTCAGTTTATACTTTCAGAAATACTGTTGGAAATAACGCTCAGTATTTTGCCGCAGATTACACAGAAAAAAATCTGTGAAAATCTGCGAAATCTGTGGCTGAAATACTACAGGCAAGTAATCATAGAATGCTCACCAAACAAACCAAACACACCCAACAC
>CAZEWB010000027.1:10159-13945 GCA_964515655.1 uncultured Bacteroidales bacterium | reverse complement strand
GTGTTGGGTGTGTTTGGTTGTTTGTTGGTCTTAGGAATGTAATAGTTTGAGAGAAAAATTGACAGAACTACAAGTATTGAAGCGGAGATCAAATAGGGATACAATATTCTTCTGAAACTCACACCGCTGCTGAGCAATGCGATGAACTCGCTGTTCTGCGCCAGTTTTGAAGTGAAGAAAATGACAGAAATAAAAACAAAGAGAGGCGTGAACAGGTTAGCAAAATAAGGAATAAAATTCAGATAGTATCCTGTGACTATTTGCCAGAATGTCGCCTTGCTTTCGATGAAGTCATCTATCTGCTCTGCAACATCGAACACAACAACAATGACCATTATAAGGATTATGGAAAAGAAGAATGTCCCGAGGAATTTCCTGATAATATAACTGTCAATCTTCTTCATTTTCAGAGACGGCGGGCTAATTTGGGTAAAACACTTTCTTTCCAGTCGTCAAAATTACCATTAATAATTGACTGCCGGGCATTTTTTACAAGGTCGAGATAAAAGGCAAGGTTGTGTATGCTTGCAAGCTGAGGCCCCAGCATTTCGCCGCTGATGAAGAGGTGGCGCAAATATGCACGCGAGTATATATTATCAATCTCCGCAGTTCCGTCCGGGTCTATGGGCGAGAAATCGTTTTTCCATTTTTCGTTGCGGATGTTGATGATGCCTTTCCATGTAAAAAGCATTCCGTTCCTGCCGTTACGGGTAGGCATAACGCAGTCGAACATGTCAATGCCGCGCGCAATACATTCTATTATGTTTGCCGGAGTTCCCACGCCCATGAGGTAACGGGGTTTTTCTGGAGGCAGTATGTCTGTAACAATATTTGTGATCTCGTACATTGTCTCTGCCGGTTCGCCAACAGACAAACCGCCGATAGCATATCCGCCTGCAGGGAATTTACTGACAAATTCAGCCGACTCCACCCTGAGGTCATTGTAAACACTTCCCTGTACGATGGGAAAGTACCATTGTTCTTTTCCGTAAAGCGATGATGTTTTTTCGAAACTTGCGAAACCGCGTTCCAGCCACTGGTGTGTGAGTGTTAGTGATTTCCGGGCGTACTTTTTTTCACATGGAAATGGCGTGCATTCATCAAGGGCCATCATAATATCGCTTCCGATGATTCGCTGGGTTTCGACAACGTTTTCGGGAGTAAACAGGTGGTACGAACCGTCGATATGTGAATGGAAGCGCACTCCTTCAGAAGTGAGTTTGCGGGTCTCTGCAAGCGAGAATACCTGGTATCCGCCGCTGTCGGTAAGAATAGGTTTTTCCCACGACATAAAGCGATGCAGCCCGCCCGCAGCCTGCAATACCTCTAACCCCGGACGGAGAAAAAGATGATATGTATTTCCCAGGATTATCTGAGCCTTGATTTGATCGGTCAGATCTTTTTTATGTATTCCCTTCACGGTGCCGACCGTTCCGACAGGCATGAATATTGGGATTTCGATATTACCCCTGTCGGTTGTGATGGTTCCTGCCCGCGCTTTCGATTTCGGCGAAACGGAGTGAAGGGTGAATTTCATTGCAGGTACGGTTATTTTATCAGTCCCCGGCCTTTAAGAGCGTATTTCACATCCGGATCGCGGCCGCGGAAGTTACGGTACATCACGTCTGCATCGTAAGTGTGACCTTTGGATAGAATGTTGTTTTTAAAACTTTCTGCAGTTGCTTTGTCGAAGAGACCTTTTTCAGTAAACACACTGAAAGCATCCTTATCAAGAACTTCGGCCCACATATAACTGTAATATCCCGAAGCATATTCACCGGAGAAATCATGCTTGAAATAAGTGCTTCTGTATCGAAGGACGATCTCAGGGATAAGGCCTATCTTGTCGGTAAGAGTTTTTTCGGCAGCGAGTACATCTTTTACAGTATCTGCTTCGAATGTGGTCCAGAACATATCGAGGTAAGCAGCACCGATGAATTCGACAGTAATGAATCCCATTTCGAAATAATTTGTCTGCTGCATTTTATTGATAAGTTCATCAGGGATAACTTCTCCTGTCTTGTAATGTTTGGCATAGGTCTTAAGGACTTCCGGTTCCGAAGCCCAGTTTTCCATTATCTGCGAGGGAAGTTCCACAAAGTCGCGTTGTACGTTAGTACCCGAGGTGGAAATATAGTGACATTCGGAAAGTATGCTATGGAGGCCGTGTCCGAATTCATGGAAGAATGTTTCAACTTCGTCCCATGTAAGGAGAGATGGAGTGTCACCGGTGGGTTTGGTGAAATTACAGTTGATGGTTACAACGGGACAAACTTTCTTGCCATTATAAAAATACTGTTCGCGGAAATTGCTCATCCATGCTCCGCTCTGTTTGCTTTCGCGGGGGAAGAAGTCGAGGTAAAGAACAGCCTGGTGTTCGCCCTTGTCGTTAAGCACTTCGTATGCCATGGCATCAGGATGATATTTTGGAGCATCGGGGATGAGTTTAAATGTTAGACCGAATAATTTATTTGACACATCAAATATTCCCTGTTTTACATTTTCGAGGCTGAAATACGGCTTGGTCATTTCTTCGTCGAGGTTGTACTTTTCCTTGCGTACCCTTTCGGCATAATACCTCCAGCACGAAGCACCGAAAGGTTCTTTAATGCCATCCTTTTTCATCATTGCGGTGTATGTTTCGGCATCCTTCTTTGCAACCGGAAGGGCATATTTCCATACATTGTCGAGAAGCTCGTAAACTTTCTGTGGATTCTTTGCCATATTCTCTTCAAGAATATAAGCCGAAAAATTGGGGAATCCCAGAAGTTTTGCCTTTTCGATGCGGAGCCTGGTGATCTTTAAAATGTTCTCTTTATTGTCGAACTCGTTGTTGTTATTGCAGCGGTTGATGTATGCTGTCTGTATCTTTTTACGCAGTTCGTAGTTATCGCTGTACTGAAGAAAGGGGATAACACTTGGGTTATGAAGTGTGAACAGCCATTTGCCGTCCATTCCTTTTTCTTTTGCAGAAATTGCAGCTGCATCGATAACGCCCTGGGGAAGTCCGCCGAGGTCTTCTTTCTTATCAATTACAAGCTGAAAGGCATTATTTTCGGCAAGGACATTATCTTCGAATTTAAGAGAGAGAACAGAAAGTTCTTCGTTTACTTTTTTGAGTTTTTCCTTGTCGGCAGGTGATAGAAGTGCGCCGCCTCTTACGAATTTTCTGTAAGCCAGTTCAAGCAGCATCTTCTGCTCGTCATCAAGCTTGAGATTGTCCTTATTGTCATAAACCTTTTTTATGCGGGCAAACAGTTTGTCGTTCATTTTAATATTGTCGTTTTGCTGCGACAACAGCGGGGCGGCTTCCTTTGCGATAGTTTGCAGGGAATCGTTGGTGTTCGACGACAGATAATTCTGATATACATTCCTGACCTTATCCAGAAGCATTCCGCTGAATTCATACTTTTCTATAGTGTTGGCAAAATCAGGTTCGGCAGGATTGTTAACTATACTGTCTACGATCTCGTTCTGGCGCTTCATGCCTTCTTTTAATGCCGGCATGATATGTTTAAGCTTGATCTTTTCGAAAGGGGGAAGGTCGAACGGAGTATTGTATTCCGTCAGAAAGGGGTTGTCGCTGACCTCTTCCTTTTTCTGTTCGTCATTACCGCACGAAACTGCAAAAAGCAGACAAATACCGGTTGCCATAAGAAGGGAGAATTTTTTCATAGTAAATAAATTTGCCGCCAAAGTTAGTTAAAATTGGAGAAGATGAATCTCAGGGAGAGTATAAAAAATTGTAATTGTAGTTTTAGGCTGAGGCTGAGGTTGAGGTTGAGG
>CAZEWB010000027.1:0-10059 GCA_964515655.1 uncultured Bacteroidales bacterium | reverse complement strand
TCAAGGTCAAGGTCAAGGTCAAGGTCAAGGTCAAGGTCAAGGTCAAGGTCAAGGTCAAGGTTGAGGTTGAGACTGAGGAGGATAATTAGGATTAGGATGATGATTAGGATAAGGCTAAGGAAGTTGTACCTGGAACTGCCGCTGCAACTGTCGCTGCTGTCACCCATTCCTGCCACGGAAGCACGGAGACACCAAAATCCACAGAAGACATTTCCGTGATATTCCGTGTTTTGGTGTTTTAGTGGCAAAAAAACTGCTACTGCCGCTGAAATAAAGGCTGAGGCTAAGGAGAAGGCTGAGAAAGGGGATACATGCAATTTTCTTCGTACCTTTGAAAAAAAAAATGAGGATTTTTATTTCCATACCTTTTTCAGTTACTGAAATACTGGAAAATACGATAACTGAACTTAAAGGTCAGTTATCAAAAGACAAGATAAGCTGGGTTAAGCCGGGACAGATACATTGTACTTTGCAGTTTATAGGCGATTGCGATGAAAAACGTATTCCGGAGGTAAAAGATATTATAAAAAAGTCGGCAGCGGGAATAGCGCCGTATCATGTTGTCGTGAAAAGTCTGGGAATTTTTGGCGAGCAGAACCATCCCCGCGTCGTCTGGGCTGACTGGGTTGACAATGGAGAGACAGAGAAATTATTTAAAAATGTAAGCAGGATGCTCCAGAGCGCAAGGATAGCAGAGCCTGAGAGCAGGTTTCATCCGCACCTGACGCTTGCACGTGTTAAGGAAATGAAAGCCCCTGGAAAATTGTATGATATTGTAAAAAGCAAAAAGGATGTTGTTTTCAGCGAGTTTATAGCAGTAGAGATACACCTTAAAGAAAGCAGGCTGACGCCGGGAGGGGCGGAGTATAAGTTGCTGCATACGGTTGGTCTGGTATAAATAATTTCGAGTACTGGTCTTAGGTCGGGGCAGCGGGACTGGTCACAAGTCATGGTCTTTGGTAAACGTCAAGACCAATAACCAAATCCTAATTGCCTTCAATCAGAATTTTCCCTGCAGAAAGTCTCTTTCCATTCTCGGTTATCAGGTAAGAGTACATCCCATGTTTAAGGCCTGTACAATCCAGAACTATTTTGCTGGATTGATACGAAACTTCCGGGCTAACAACTTTCCCGTTGATATCAAACATAATTATACGGCTGTTGCTGAACTGCATTCCTGACGTTTTTTCGATCACGACTATATCGCTTGAAGGGTTAGGATATGTAACAGTAAGTTCGCTTTGTCTGCCGACAGAATTTTCGCCGATGTTTATTGTTGTTGTGTCATACGCTTCAATAATAAAGACTCCCGCATGAAAATCGGTAAGGTAAATAATTCCGTTCTCATCTACTGAAACAGGGCCTGACCCGTAAAGGTTCTTCCATCCTCCGGAGCCGTGGCACTGCGCTACAAGTGTTGCCGTAGGTGGTTGAGAGATGTCGTAAATTTTCAGGCCATAAAATCTGTCACCAATATAGGCCAGGTTATTCCTGAGGGTTATTCCCAATGCCACCTGCTTAGGCTGGTAATTGTAACCGATCTGGTTAAGTTCGTTTCCGTTCCAGTTGAACCATGCGAACTGAGGCCCGTATGCCACGCCGATTATTCCGTTCTCCACCGAAATGGAATGTGCCTCATGATCGAAAGGTGGAAAGGGATTTTGCATATTCAGTTTGAATGTATCAAGGAAAACGAATTCATCGTTTACGATCTTCTGCGCGCACAAATACCTTATATTATTGTAACTTTTGCCGTAGTAGATAGTATCTCCGCTGATGAACATTCCGTGAGGATCGCTATCCATTGTGTCGCTGTCAAGATCCTGATAACTGCCGGCTGCATCAAAGGGATCGAAAAGAGTGACCCATTTATGAAAAACAAGGTCATCGAAAACTCCTACCATGCGCTGACCTGTATTTGTCTGAACATTTCTCATATAACTCATCCAGTTCTTGTTCATGTCCCACGCAAGCTGCGGAGGTTGCCCGGACGACAGCCAGTCGGTTATATTGTAAACCTTGGAATTATTTATCATCAAAAGAGTATCGTTGAGAAATTCAACGTCTGTTGAGAAATAATGATCATAAAAGAAGTCCATAATATGCATCTTTGTGGCGTTGCAATGGAAGCCGTTCGCGAACAGCAGGCTGTCGGGGTTGTAGGCAACAAGACCGTATCCCTCGTGGCAGGCCCAGAGTGTGCCGTCCTTAACCCTGTTGTTAACGCACCATCCGCCGGTATGATACATTACAAGGGTGTCGTAGGGATTCAGTAGCGAAACATCGCTTACGAGGAATCCCAGCCATTCCGACGACATGGCAATATACGGAGTTCCGTCCATGAGCGCGGCATCGAAATGCCAGAGGCCGGGAACTACGGTTCCAATTTTACGCATAGTGTCGGTGGGAAGTCCCGTGGCATCTATAATAGGCATATATGTCAGCGGGGGCAGTGTCCCATCCCATGCCGCAGTCGTTACAACATAGAGCGTGTCGTTCCGTGAGTCCATATTCATGATATTGAGCTGGGCAAAACCGGGAATGCCTCCTTCGACCTGAAAGGTATCAATCGGGAAAACTGTATCGGTTCCGAACTGAAAAGCGATAAGGTTAGATTTTGTAAAAAAAAGGTTCTCAGGTCCGGCGCAAACATAAAATATATCATCGCACAGATCGGCAAACTGGATGTCCTGGATCACATTGATAAGCGTATCTTTCCATGAAGCAACAGGAGTGTTAAGGTTACTTTTATGATAGATGTTAATGCAGCCGCGGATTCCGAGGGGATTAAAATAAAGAGAAGCCTGTCCTCCCACAACAATATAATCGCCCTTTCTGGCAACGCAGAATGAGCATGCGGGACCGAAAGAAGAAAGTTTAACAAAGCTGCTTCCTGTAAATCTGTAGCGGCGTATGCGGAAATTATCGGCAAGATAAATTGTGTCGTTGCTCCGCCACATGTCGTATGCGGCAGTATCGCCTGATTCGTGCATGTCGATGTGGGCAATAATGTCAAGGTCGGGCGAATTGTAGTCCATTGCAATAAGGCCATCGTGTGTTGCGGCTGCAAAAATTACGTTGCCGTATACTTCGGTTTCGTTTATAAGGCCGCGTAATGGCCGTTGTGCAATAAGGTCCGGATGTTCGGGATCGGTCATGTTGTAAACCTGCAATGTGGTACCGGCACCCACTATCAGTTTCTGCCCGGCGCTGTCCCAGTTGACGTGGAAACCTGCGCCGCCTATTGTCTGGCCGATTATTGAAAGGTCGGTTACCTGGGAAAAGCACAGGAATGGAAAAATGAAAAGAGCTATGGTTAAAACTTGTTTCATAAAAAATTGATTTGCAGAGCAAAAATATAAAAAAGAATAAAACTTTCAGAGTTCCCGGTGCAAAAAATGATTATCTTTGTAATAACTAAAAACCGACATTATGAAAAGAACAATTACTTTTATTGCATTTCTGTTTCTGTTTGTTTCGGGATATTCACAATGTCCGTTAACCACTGCTGTGGACTTTACGGTAACAACTATCGACGGAAAGACCTTTCACTTATTTGACACTCTGGGCAGCGGCAAATTTGTGTGTATCGATTTTTTCTACACAACATGCGTTCCCTGTCAGGGTGCGACGCCACAAATAAATCAGGCATACGAATATTTTGGCTGCAACTCAAGTAATATTATTTTTATAAGTATCGATACCGGCGATGATGATGCCGAGGTGGAGGCCTTCGATAATACTTACGGGGCGCATTATCCATCGGTCAGCGGTACGCAGGGAGGCGGTAATGCAGTTATTAACACGTACCAGATCGGCGCTTTTCCAACTGTGATATTGATCGCTCCTAATCATTCAATCGTAGAACAGGATATCTGGCCTATTTCTACAGCACAGGATGTGATTACACCACTGGTCTCGCACGGAGGAATTGCTGCCAGCTGTCCAACTACAGCAATAGACCTTCCTGTTATTGTGCCTGAACATGCAATGCTTTCATCAGTATTTCCCAATCCCGCAAATGATTTTGTTAATATAACTTATTCGCTTCCCGAAAGCGGTAAAATCATTCTGACGATTAGCGACCTTTCCGGTAAAAAAGTGACTGAATTCATTCCTTATAAATCAGAAGCAGGGGATAATCATTATGAACTCGATTCCCGTTCCATTCCTTCGGGTTATTATTTCCTGACATTATCTGTTAATAATAAAGTATCCGATCTGCGTTCATTGGTGATCGTTCGCTGATTTTAAGAAGATGCAATTTGAGATAGCCCTATCTTTTACCTGTATGGTAAGAAATAGATTGGGGATAGATACTTGTGATCACTCAAATCCTCAACGTGGCGGCAATCCTCAGGGGATGCAACAGCAGTTCAAGAGCATCATTAATATCTGTACATACTATGTCGGCATTTGCAACTGTTTTTCCCGAAGCGCCTTCATTCTGTATCATTACAATTCCAATTTCTGCTTCTTTAAGCATAAGAGCATCGTTGGCTCCGTTACCGATCGCAATAACTGAATCTGCTCCCAGACTTTTTACATAATCCTGCTTGCATTTTGCCTGATTTTCGTCGCTTGTGGGAATGTACTCGCAACAGACATTTTTAAGTCCATCCTGTGCCTTGCCGAAAGTGTCAGCTGTGACAATATGAACAATAATTGATGCTGCAAGAATGTTAAGTTTTTCTTTTACTCCGGGTATCATATTCCCGTCAACTGCAAGTGTGCCGTTGTAATCGAGCACAAGATGCTCTATCTGTTTAAGGCCTACGCCGGGGATCTCGAATTTTATCATTTTCAATTCTGTTTTATGCAAAGATAAAAAATCTGCCGGGAAATCTATCGTTTTTCCATTATTGCTTCCGTCACCTTTAGCGTAAGCAACCATTTTGATTTTTGATGTGTTTGCCCTGGTCTTCTTGTCGGAGTTTCTTTTTATTGCCACAATTCCATATCTTTGTTTTAAAATATTAAATAATGCAGCGTTCGCTAATATTTTTTCTGTTGTTTTTGACTTTTACAGGATACAGTCAAAGCGAAAAAATAAAAGTTTACTTCAACCATCCTGTAAACAATAGCGCTTCATCAATTGCAGATGCAATATATATTTCGCATTTCGAGGATACAGTTGTTGCATATATCGACCGCATACAGTCAACACTTGATATTGCAATATACAGTACAGAAAGTTTGCCAATAGTAAATGCGATAAACGCCGCACAGGCAAGAGGCGTTGTTGTAAGATATATTGCCGCAGCAAATACCGGAACCAACAATTCTGAATTAAGTTCGTTATCGGCATCAATTCCTATGATACAAAGGCCGGATGACGGGGAAGTGATGCATAACAAATTCCTGATAATGGATATTGCCGACCCGCTGCAGGCAACAGTTATGACCGGTTCTGCAAATCATTCAAACAACAGCCTGCATAACGACTGGAATAATATGGTCATTATTCAGGACCAGACATTGGCGCTTGCATTTAAAACCGAGTTCGAGGAAATGTGGGGCAGCACCGGTCCGCAGCCTAATACTGCAAATTCAAAGTTCGGAGCTGCAAAAACAGATAACACACCCCACCAGTTTGTGATAGACGGAATTCCTGTTGAACTGTATTTTTCACCTTCCGATGGCACAACATCTCATATAGTAACTGCCGTCAATTCTGCAAACACCGACATGCAGTTTGCAATGCTGACTTTCATAAACAACGACCTTGGAGATGCCGTAATAGCCCGTCATCAGGCAGGAGTGGATGTTAAAGGCATCATTGAAAATATTTATTACATAGGTTCCGAGTACAGCAGCCTTGTCAGTGCCGGTGTCAATGTCCTCTCGCATTTTACAACTCTGTATTTCATGCATCACAAATACGGAATAGTTGACGCCAATAATATCACCAGCGATCCGCTTGTAATTACCGGTTCGCACAACTGGACAAGTTCAGCCGAAACAGACTATGATGAGAACACACTTATAATCCACAGTGCCGAAATTGCAGGAATGTATTTCGAGGAGTTTACACAGACGTTTGATAATATGACTTCAGCCGTCTTTGCCAATACAGATAATAATGATGTATGGATTTTTTATGATAAGGACAGACAGGTTCTTCAGATAAAATCAATTGAGCCATTTGAAATATTGAATTGTATGATACCCGTGGCGTATTGATTTTCGGATCAGTCTGTAAGTCTTGTACGATAAAGAAATATCCCTTTCTGAAATAAAAGCCGGAATGTATTTGGTCTCTGTTAAGCAGAACGGGAAAAATCTGGCTGTTGAAAAAATTCAAATAGATTGAATTTTTTTTTTAAGTTTGTTTTCAAAATAAATTTCACATGAAAGAATACAAAATATACTGCGGCGGAGAATTCAAAACCACCAATGAACGCCTGGATGTCACTTGCCCGTTCAACGATGAGGTGTTTGCATATACATATCTTGCGGGGAAGAACGAGCTTGAAAAAGCAATTAAGTCTGCACAAGATGTAAAAGAAGAGATGGCAGTTCTTCCGTCATACAAAAGGTATGATGCTCTTATGAAAGTGGTGAGGGGAATCCAGGACCGCAGGGAGGAAATAGCAGAAGCATTATCGCTGGAGGCCTGTAAACCTTTAAGACTGGCCCGGGCAGAGGTTGACAGGTCGGTACAGACCTTTATTACAGCTGCAGAAGAAAGCAAGCGCTTGCCCGGATATACAATGAGCATTGACTGGGCGCCGCATGGCGAGGGGAAAGAGGGCATTGTGAAGTATTTTCCACTTGGACTTATTGCCGGTATTTCTCCTTTCAATTTCCCGTTAAATCTTCCTGCACATAAAATAGCTCCTGCACTTGCTTCGGGAAATTGCATTATAATGAAACCTGCACGCAAATCGCCGCTTTCGCTTTTACTTCTTGCTGAAATTATTGATCAGTGCGGTTTTCCAAAAGGATGTTTCTCGGTATTGCCGATGGACCGCGTTGCGGGAAATATGCTTGTAACCGATCCGCGCTTTGCCAAACTTACATTCACAGGTTCTGCCGAAGTGGGCTGGAAAATGAAACAGGACTGCGGAAAAAAACGGATAACTCTTGAACTGGGTGGAAATGCCGGTGTGATTGTAACCCCAAGCGCCGATCTTAAAACCGCTGTTCCCAAATGTGTCACCGGCGCGTTCGCATATGCAGGACAGGTATGTATCCATTCCCAGCGTTTCTTTGTTCACGAAAGTATTTACGATACATTCCTTAAAGATTTTGTTGCCCAGGCAAAGGCTCTGATCCCCGGCCATCCTTTGGATGAAAAAACGCAGATATCGGCAATGATAGACAACGAAAATGCCGTAAGGGTCGAAGAGTGGGTGAAAGAAGCCGCCGGGCAGGGCGCTGTTATCGAGACCGGCGGAAAAAGAGAGCACAACCTGTATTATCCGACATTGTTATCGAATGTCAATAATAAGATGAGAGTATGCAACAATGAAATATTCGGACCTGTAGCAACAATTGAAAAGTACAGCGACTTCAATGATGCCGTAGCAAGGCTTAACGATTCCGATTTCGGCCTGCAGGCAGGTGTTTTCACTAACCTTTTAAGTGAAGTGAATTATTCGTTCAATCACATTCAGGTTGGCGGATTAATGATAAATGAGATCCCCACGTTCCGCGTAGACCATTCGCCATACGGCGGAGTTAAAGACAGCGGCTTCGGACGCGAGGGCGTGCGTTCTGCGATCTATGAAATGATGGAACCAAGATTGATGGTGAAGAATATGTATTAGCAGAGCGTCGGCGTCATACTGAAACATCTTTGGAGCATGAAAAAAATAGGAATGACGTTTTTCAAAAAAAAACATAACAAATAAAAAAGGCGTGTCATACGAGGGTTCATTACAAATATGCCAACCTGTTTTTGAAGCTTTTAATACGATTTTCAACGATCAAACTTTGTGGGCGTTAACATGAACGTCATTGTAAGCCCGCTCGGGTACAAAGAAAGAGAATTTGTTAAGTTGTTTGAGCGGAATTTCGAAACATGGAGCGCGGGAAAAAGTGACTGCTTTTTTTGTGGTGGGTTGCGGAGAATAAGCTTCAGTCATAAAACAACGAAAAAATATTTTGAAAATCGGACTTTTAAACACAAATTGCATAATAATATTTACTAACATGCGAAGTATTTTTATTCTGTTATTTCTGCTGGTGACATATAGTTGTGCCGTATCCCAGAACAATTCTGACAGTGCTATGCAGATAAAGATAAAACAGACATTCTTTGCCAATATATACACCGGGTTTTATTATTCATTAAGTGAAGATGCTGTTCCTAAGACAGGCTTTGATTTTTCTGCCGGCCTCTTTGGTTACAAAGCCGAATGGAGCGATAAGGCAACGGTTACGCTTATGTACGATGTATCAAAGACCACCAACGAAATAGTGGTGGCCGATACATCCGGAAATATATTGCCTGTATCCTGGTATAAGGGGAGCGATTACACTGCTTTTCTGAAGATGGCGGAAATAGATTTTAAACCAAAGCCATGGCTGGAAATATCCATTGGAGAAATGCTGAATCAGCAGTATCTTACTTTTCAGGACAAATTCTGGGGATTCCGTTATATCTCAACTACATTTCAGGAGTTATACAAGTTCGGAAATCCGGCCGATTTTGGCGCCAGAGTAACATATAAAATGAAAGATAAAATGAACGTAAGCGTTGGCGCTGTTAATGGAGAAGGCCCTTTCCGCCGTCAGGATAATGCTGCAACCGTTCAGTATTTTGGCAATGTGGAATGGTTTCCCGTTAACGGTTTTTCCGTAAAGGCATTTGCCGACTACCTTCCTGTAGAGAATATGGCAGCCCGTTCTGCTATTTCATTTTTCATGGGTTATAAATGCGATAACTGGCGTCTGGGTGCAGAGTACAACCGGGTAGAGAACCAATCGAATATTGATGGCAATACCCTTGAAGGTACTTCTGTTTACGGCGCCTATAAAGTAAAAGAGCAATGGCATATCCTTGTACGCTGGGATAACCTTATAAAAACCAGTGCATACGATGATGAGCATTATATTATTGCCGGGGGCGAATACGAGCCATACAAAGGCCTGTACATTTCGCTTAACGGGCGTTTCCTTTCCGAAGGGGAGATACCATGGATTTTCATGAACTTTGGAGCAAAATTTTAGCCTGATTGATTCTGAAATATCAAATGTCGAAGTATGGTTTTGAGAAATTTGTTTCGGGCTAAAGCCCGTGTATTTTATATGTTTCATATCACCGGCCTGAAGGCCGGCGTAAGTCATAAGTTCCGATGCGGAAGAATTTTGCCGATTATTCTGATCAATATACTAGGCAATAGTCAACAGCAGGGGTTGAAAATATTTAATAAATTAACAGGATAAAAATGAGAGTCGTTATTCAAAGAGTTTCTGAGGCAAAAGTAACTGTTGACGGACAGATCACCGGTGAAATCGGTAAAGGCCTTCTTGTCCTTGCAGGATTTGAGGAATCGGATACATCCGAAGACGTGGAATGGATGGCAAAAAAGATTGCTCAGTTGCGAGTTTTCAATGATAATGCAGGTCTGATGAACCTTTCGCTTACAGAAGTTGATGGAAATATTTTAGTTGTAAGCCAGTTCACTCTTCATGCAATGACAAAAAAAGGGAACAGGCCTTCTTTTATAAAAGCAGCAAAGCCGGACAAGGCCATATCCCTGTACGAATCTTTTGTTAAAACCCTCCAATCAATTACCAACAAACCGGTTGAAAAAGGAGTTTTTGGAGCAATGATGGAGGTTTTGCTGGTAAATGATGGCCCTGTTACAATTATTATTGATTCGAAAGAAAAAGAGTAACAGTTGCTTAGAAGTGCTGAAAGCCTTTCTGATTGCGATATTCATTGATATTGAACAAGGTATTAGTTTTAAACCAATTTAATTTTTTATCAACTTTTTATTATTGAGCGTATTTCTTTGAAAATCGAGAGGTTTTTTTATTTAATGCAAATGTAAATAAAAAAACGTCTCGATTTTCATTGAAATACGCTCAATAAGAAAAAGTTGATAA
>CAZEWB010000026.1:4517-13961 GCA_964515655.1 uncultured Bacteroidales bacterium | reverse complement strand
ATGCGTGCAAGAATGAACGGAGGCTGGTTCAGTCCCTTTAATCCTGCAGAGGTCAACTTCAACTACACCGAAGCAAATTCATGGCAGTATACTTTTTATGTCCCTCAGGATATTTCGGGACTCATTTCGTTCATGGGCGGAAAAGCTGCCTTTGAAGAAAAACTTGATTCTCTGTTTTCGGCCGACTCAAAAACCACGGGACACGAGCTGCCGGATATTACGGGACTTATCGGCCAGTATGCTCACGGGAACGAACCAAGTCATCACATGGCATACCTCTATAATTTTGTAGGGAAACCATACAAGACCCAGGAAATTGTAACCAGAATCGTTAATGAAATGTATTCTTCCAGAACCGATGGCATATGCGGAAACGAAGACTGCGGCCAGATGTCGGCATGGTACGTTTTTTCGGCTCTTGGCTTTTATCCTGTCACTCCCGGATCGGGCAACTACATTATCGGAAGGCCATTCTTACCAAAGGCAACAATAAATCTCGACAACGGGAACAAGTTCACGATCATAGCTCAGAACCTTTCAAAACAGAATAATTACGTTGCAAGTATCACCCTGAACGGGAAAGCATACAACAAGTCATACATCAGTCATCCCGATATTATCAATGGGGGTGAACTTGTTTTTGTGATGAGCAGCAAACCCGGAAAAACAGGAACTGCACTAAACGACATTCCTGTAACCGAAGTGAAAGATTATCCTGTTGTTCCTGCGCCATACATCAACACCGAAGCAAGGGCTTTCAAAGGAAAGGAAGAGATAACCGTTGGCACATCCTGTAAGGATTGTAAGATCTTTTTCTCTGAAGACGGCAGCATTCCTGATACAAGCTGTAAAGAATATTCCGAACCATTTACTGTTGACAAGGACGTTACTATCAAAGCAATTTCAGTAAATCCTGATGGTGTTGTGTCGCCTGTTACCGAAACAAAATTGTTATGTATCCCGCAAAACATGTCGGTTAAATTAATGTCTGATTACAGCCCGCAGTATTCAGCCGGAGGAAGTATTGCACTCATTGACCGTGTGAGAGGAGGTTACAACTTCAGGAATGGCACATGGCAGGGATATCAGGGAAAGGATGTAATTGTAATTATCGATCTGGGCAAAACGACAACCATAAGAAAAACCGGTGCGGGATTCCTCCAGGACACCGGCCCGTGGATACTTTTTCCGTCTTATGTAAAATTTTATTTATCTGATGACGGAAAGTCCTTTAAAGAAATTGCCCGGATAAAGAACAATACGCCCAAAAGTCAGTGGGACCCGATCGTTAAAGATTTCTCTTCGGAATTCAAACCGCAAAGAGCCCGCTATATAAAGATGGTAGCAGATTATCCGGGAGATCTGCCGCTATGGCACCCGGGCGCAGGCAGCCCATCGTTTATTTTTACAGATGAGATATTCTGGGAATGAGCAGGCAAAATATGACAACTTTGTATTTGAAACTTAAATTATCGTTATGAATAAATCAGGTAACAGCGCGGCTTTAGGGACACTCATTTCGGTCTTTTTTTTCTGGGGGTTTGTTGCCGCCAGCAACGATATACTCATTCCCGTTTTCAAAGAGAAACTTCATCTTGAACAATGGCAGTCGCAAATGATCTCTTTTGCTTTTTATGTTGCGTATACTGTCGGTTCACTTATATATTACCTGATATCAAGAAGAATGAAAGACGACCTGCTTAACCGGATAGGATATAAGAACGGTATTGCTTTAGGGCTGCTGATCTCAGCTATGGGAACCCTTCTCTTTTATCCCGCTGCAGAAACAGCTTCGTTCGGAATAATGATAACCGGGCTATTCATTGTAGGACTTGGTTTTTCGTTACAGCAGATCGCTGCCAACCCTCTTGCAATAAATATGGGTGACCCGAAAAAGGGATCACAACGTTTGAGTCTTGCCGGTGGAATAAATAATATTGGAACCACTATTGGACCTCTGCTTATAAGCTTTGCAATCTTCGGAAAAGTGACCTCCGACGTGGCTTCGGTTGCCAGTACTGAAAGTATAAAAGTCCCTTACCTTATACTGGGCGCTGCTTTTGTATTGGTGGCCATTATTTTCAAGTTCTCTTCGATACCCGATAAAATACCGGCAGTGACCGAAACCTATTCCGAAAAATCTGCCGTAAAAGAAAATCCCCTGCGCTATACCCAGTTGTGGATGGGAATGATTGCCATCTTCCTGTACGTGGGTGTTGAAGTTTCCACTGCATCAAATCTTCCTGAGTTCATGCGTCAGCATATCGGTACTGCAACAAACAAGATAGCGCCTTTTGTCTCGCTGTTTTGGGCAAGCCTTATGATAGGCAGGTGGACGTCTGCTGCCGGAGTCTTCGGCCTCAAAGGCGGAAAGAAAATGTTATTGAACTTTTTCCTTCCATATCTTGCATTCGGGCTTTTTCTTCTGGTGAACAAAATTGCCAATCAGGACATAACCCCGTTTTATTTATATGCCTTTATCATTATTATTATGATAATCGCTGACATTGCAAGCAAAGGCAATCCTGCACTTCAGCTCCTCATTTTTTCACTCTGCGGGATAATTGCGCTTTTTGTCGGCCTCTTATCCGACGGGATGGTCAGTGTTTATGCTTTCATCAGTGTCGGCCTGTTCTGCAGCACACTCTGGCCATGCATTTTCACGCTTGCAATTGCGGGGCTGGGAAAACATACAAATACAGGCTCGGGATTTCTTGTGATGATGATAATGGGTGGCGGTTTTGTGAGTCTTTTACAGGGAGTGCTGGCTTCCGACAAACTTCTCGGAATCCAATGGAGTTACCTGACAGGCGTTGCTTGCTTTGCATATCTTGCGTTCTATGCAATAGTAGTTAAGAAATTACTTGCGAAAAGGGGTATAAACTATTCCACGGCGGAAGGGCATGAATAAAAACCAACATACCCCAACCTGTCATTCTGAGCGCAAGCGAAGAATCTGTACGTATACATATAGATCCTTCGCTTACCCTCAGGATGACAAGGGGGACTGGTGTATAATCAACAACATTTTAGCAATATGAAAGAACTTATCTGGGGAATAGACATCGGCGGTACCAACACAGTCTGCGGGCTGGTTGAAAGGGACGGCAACATTGTTCACGAGTTTTCGCTGAAAACACAGGATCACAATAAGGCCGGGGACCTTGTTGCTGCATTATGCCAGAAAATGAAAGAAGCTGAAAAGGCCGTCAAAGGAAATAAGATTGCCGGAATAGGCATTGGCGCACCAAACGGAAATTATTACAGCGGATGCATCGACTTTGCTCCAAACCTGAAATGGAAGGGAAAAATTCCATTGGCAGAATTGTTCAAAGCACATTACAGACTTCCCGTTTCCTTAACCAACGATGCTAATGCTGCTGCGCTGGGCGAAATGTATTTCGGGGGAGCAAAAGGTCTCAGGGATTTTATTTTAATTACTCTCGGTACCGGTCTCGGCAGCGGTTTTGTATGCAACGGACAACTTGTGTATGGTCACGACGGTTTTGCAGGTGAAATGGGACATGTATGCGCCGTCGAAGGAGGAAGAAAATGCAACTGCGGTTTAAATGGTTGTCTTGAGGAATATGTTTCGGGCAGAGGAATAATTCAGACAATGAACGAAGTATTGAAAGACCCGGCAATTACACCAAAACCATCTTTTTACGGAAAAAACTTCGACATGATAGATATACAGAAAGAGGCAGTAAATGGAAATGCTGCTGCAATTGTAGTTTACGAAATAACCGGTCGTATTCTCGGACGCAACCTGGCTACAGCAGTTACTATCACCAGCCCTTCGCATATCTTTCTCTTCGGAGGAATAGCACATGCAGGCGAATTATTAATCGCTCCCGCAACAGCAGCAATGAATGAAAGCCTGCTGCCTGTTTTCCGCAACAAAGTAAAAATAGAAAAGAGCCATCTTCTGGGACGCAATGCGGCAGTGCTTGGGGCTGCAGCGTTGTTGTTAAATCAATGACACACAATTTTAGCAAGCAAAGCGCAGATAAAATTGATGTGGAATTGATCCTGAACGAAGTGAAGGATCTATTGTTAAATCATGTCAAGAGTAAAAACAAAACCGATAAATCAGCGTTATACTGCAAAAAGGATAAATCAGGTTATAGGTTAAAGGGTTGAGCAACTGGTTTAGTCAATGGGCTATCGTTTTAGGGTTTGGTTACTGGTTGCTTGTTACTGGTGGCTGGCTACCAGTAACCAGTAACCAGTAACCAGCAGCACAACCAATAAACTATTGACAAAAATGATACAATTATGCCCATTTCAAGTTAGTAACATCAGGATAAAAGAATTCCACTGCTTTTTGTACTTTTGCATAAATTTTCACGATGCAGTCCGGCACATATAAATACCTGCCACATATTAATTCCCCTGTCGACCTAAAGAAGCTGACAGAACTGGAGCTGCTCGACCTGTGTAAGGAGATAAGACAGTATATTATAGAAAAACACCACCCAAACACACCCAACACATACTCCCGGACATTTTGCTGCAAGTCTCGGCGTCGTTGAACTTACTGTTGCTCTGCACTATGCCCTTGACACTCCCAACGATAAGATAATCTGGGACGTCGGGCACCAGGCTTACGTTCACAAAATACTCACGGGACGCCGCGACCAGCTGAAGACTATACGCCAGTTCGGCGGAATAAGCGGTTACCCGTCTCCTGCCGAAAGTGAATACGATGCCTTTGGCGTCGGTCACTCTTCCACATCTATTTCTGCAGCTCTGGGAATGGCCGTTGCAGACAGATTAAATAATGTAAAGAGGCAGATCGTAGCAGTTATCGGCGATGGCAGCATGACTGCAGGACAGGCTTTCGAAGGACTCAACAATGCCGGTATTCAGAAAACAAATCTGCTTGTTATACTGAATGATAATAACATAGCGATAGACCCTAATGTGGGAGCTTTCAAGGAATACCTCACCGACATTGCAACTTCGCGGACATATAACAAGGCAAAAGATGAAGTATGGCGCATTCTTGGCAAGGTCCGCTGGGGAACCGATGCCCGTCTTATAATCCAGAAGATCGACGCAGGTATCAAATCCGTTGTGCTCCGCCACAGTAACCTATTCGAGGCGCTTGGCTTCCGTTATTTCGGCCCTGTAGACGGTCACGATGTTATGTACCTAACCAAACTGTTAGAAGATATGAAGAAGATCCGCGGGCCTAAACTTCTTCACATTAAAACTGTAAAAGGCAAGGGATTTACAAGCGCCGAAAAGAATCCCACTACTTTTCACGCTCCCGGTCTTTTCGACAAGGAAACAGGCGAAATTCTTCACGAAGAAGGTGAAAGCACAAAAGCACCTCTTTATCAGGATATTTTCGGACACACACTGGTTGAACTGGCTGATGAAAACCCCGACATAGTTGCCATCACACCTGCAATGGCCACAGGATGTTCCATGAACTTTATGATGGAAAAATATCCCGACCGTACTTTTGATGTAGGCATTGCCGAACAACACGCAGTAACATTCTCGGCCGGGCTGTCGATTCAGGGAAAAATGCCTTTCTGCAACATATACTCTAGCTTCATGCAGCGTGCATACGACCAGGTGATACATGACGTTGCCCTTCAGAACCTGAACGTTGTATTCTGTCTCGACCGTGCCGGCGTTGTAGGTAATGATGGTCCCACACACCACGGAAGCTTCGACCTTGCATACTTCCGCTGTATCCCCAATATGACCATTTCTGCCCCAATGGACGAGAACGAACTTCGCAACCTTATGTTTACAGCACAGAAAGGACACGGTCCATTCGTTATTCGTTATCCTAAAGGCCGTTGCGTATCGGCAGACTGGAAAAAACCATTTGCCGATATCCCGATAGGAAAAGGACGTATGCTGCAAAAAGGAGAGCAGATCGCAGTATTAAGTATCGGACATATTGGGAACACCGTATCGCTGGCAATAAACAAAGCCCGCAAATCCGGAATTTCACCCGCACATTTCGATATGCGCTTCCTTAAGCCGATCGATGAGGATCTTCTGAGATCAGCCGCCGCCACATACCCCGTTCTTATCACGGTCGAAGACGGTACAACAGTTGGAGGAATGGGTACAGCAGTGGCCGAATTTCTTGCGTCGAACAATTTTTCGAACAAATTAATCCGTCTTGGCTTTCCGGATGCATTTATTGAACATGGAAATACCAATCAACTATTTCAGAAACACCAACTTAACTCAGACGGCATTGTTAGTCAGTTACTTAATATTATCGAGTTTACGCAATTAACATAACTTATTACCGCAACATATTTATTTTCTGATATTTCATATAGTTTTTAACTTTTTTTTGCTTTTCTTTAAATCTGCTTTATATTTGTACGTTATGGGGGAGCAGAAAACCATTTTAACAGAGTAAGCCGGAGAAGCCGAAAACCGTAAGAGTAGGCAAGATTTAAAACTAATGTTTATGTTAGAATTTGGCATTGCATTTATTATCATTTACCTGCTCATTGTGATTTTCCTTATGATTGTTCCGGGATGGTTAATTATTGCCAAATCCGGACAACCCGGCGTTGCAATCATTGTTCCTATCTGGAATATTATTGCATTGTTACAGGCAGCCGGAAAACCATGGTGGTGGTTGTTCCTTTTCTGCATTCCTCTTGTCAACATCGTATTTATGATCATGATGTTACATGGGTTATCAGTTAATTTCGGCAAGGGAGCCGGCTTTACAGTTGGTCTTATTCTCCTTACTATTATTTTCTGGCCAATTCTTGGATACGGCGGAAAATATGTAGGTAAGAAAAAGGAAGAAGTACCCCAGGCTTAGTTCATTTAACCAAAAGCTAAAAAGAGGCTGTCTTTAAAGGCAGCTTTTTTTTGAGTTATTAAAATATTTACAGTGGATCGCCTGAATCCATTTAAAAAACAGGCCGGAAAAGCTGAACCCGTTAGAGTAAGCACAAATTTAAAAAATCTTTATTATGGAAAATGTTACAACCGAAGTTACAAAAGCAAAAAGACCTGGTTTTCTAACAACTATCTGTATCCTTAGTTTTATAGGCATTGGGTTTGCCTTAATAGGTGCTTTTGGTTCTATTGCTCTTACTCCTGTGGATGGAATTATCAGTCTGGTTTGTCAGGCTTTATGCCTGATAGGAGTTATTATGATGTGGCAGTTAAAGAAAACCGGATTCTACCTGTACGTTATTGGCGAAATTGTACCAAGTATTTACACTTTGATCGTTTATGGCGGCGTTGCAGCTTCTATTCCTTTCCTTGGTGATGCTGCTATTATGCTTTACATTTTGTCATTTGGCTTTCCTGTTGCATTTATCATCATGTATGCTGCAAACCTCAAGCACATGAAGTAATTTTTTTAGTTATAAAAAGATGGCTGTCTTTGAAAAAAGGCAGCTTTTTTTTTGTCTGTTACAAATCAGGGATTGCTATATTGGGTAAGCATTCGGGTATAAAGTTGATGGGTTGGGCAACTGGTTTTTTGAAAAGTCAATAGTTACTGGTTACTCGTCACTGGTTACTGGTGAGCTAAACCAGAAACCGGCAACCAGAAACCAGCAACCAGAAACCAGCAACCAGAAACCAGAAACCAGCCGCCCAACCTTTCAACCTGAAACCAGATTGAGTTTGATACAACTATGAAGAGTAAAAAAAATCAGACAACCGAACAGTAACATTATTGGAACTATTTTTGTAATTTTTGAAAACCGGACAATGTTTACTACTTTTATTCCGCAAAAAAATCTGAATAAGTGAGAAAAATATTTTACGCATTTTTTATCCTTTTGCTTGCCTGCCTTGCAGTTGAAACGACTTCCTGTGTTTCTTCGAGGAAATATTACCAGAGAGGTGAATATGACTCCGCTATCCGCAAGGCCGTAAAAAAGATACAGGCAAAGCCTACGAATAAAAAGGAAGTTTCCATTCTTGAAAAATCTTTCAAAATGGCCAACTCTATTGACAACGACCGGATAATGTTCCTGCGGAAAGAAGGACAGCCGAATTCGTGGGACGAGATATTCCGCCTTTACACAAACATGAAATACCGTCAGGAAGCTATACGTCCCGTTATGCCTCTGAAAAAAGACGGGGTTGAAGTTCCCATTACATTTATTAACTATGACAACGAAATAATAGAGGCCAAAAAAAGAGCGGCAGAATTCTTTTATGCAAACGCTAAAAAACTGTTGGACACAAAAGACAGGTTCAAGGCCCGTGAGGCTTATGATCAGCTTCAGAAAGTAAAGGAGTATTATCCCGTATATCAGGACACCGAAGAGATGCTGAACAAAGCTTATGAAATGGGACAAAGCAGGGTATATGTCACTCTTGAGAACAATACAATTTACAAACTTCCGCAGAGTTACTACGACGAAATGCTTGCTCTCCCGATGGCAAGTCTGAACAGCACATGGATAAAATACCATACTAATCAGCAGGATAAAGGCTTTCATTATACTGCAAAACTCAACCTTAAGATCATTGACATCTCACCCGAAAAACTTGTACAGAAAGAAACAATGTACGATATCCAGGTTCAGGACGGGACAGAAGTGCTGCTTGATGCCAATAATAATACTGTAAAAGACTCACTTGGAAATCCGGTAAGAGTACCCCGTATGGTAAAAGTATCATGCAAACTGATAGAAGTGATCCAGCAAAAAGCCGCTCACACAGAAGGTACTGTTGAATATACCGATCTGGATTCAAAGCAAACACTTAAAATAGTACCTGTTTCGAGTGATTACTTTTTTGAAAATATTACTGCAAGCGCTGTCGGAGACCTGAGAGCGCTCCCCGAAGAAAAAAAGAAGTTCTTAGGCATACCACCCATACCCTTTCCTCTTGATGTCGACATGATCGCAGGCAGCAGCGGTATACTGAAACAGGTTTTCCATGACGTCCTTATAGACAATAAATACCATTTCAAATAGCAGATGCCCATTGACCATCAGTCCCACAAAACACAGGAAGCCGTTATAATCGGCGCAATCTTTCCCGACCAGAAACAGCAGACAACCGAGGAATACCTCTGCGAACTCGAATTTCTGGCTGATACTTATGGTATCAAAACCACAAAAAGATTTTACCAGAAGATCCGCAAAACAGATCCTGCAACTTACATCGGAAGGGGAAAACTCGAAGAGATCTCGCTTTTTATCAGCAGCAACAAAACCGAATATGCGATATTTGATGACGAGTTAAGCGGCTCTCAGGCCAGAAACCTGGAAAAAATACTAAAATGCCAGATACTCGACAGGACAGGACTTATCCTCAATATTTTCGCAAAAAGAGCCCTTACTTCTTACGCAAAAGTTCAGGTTGAACTTGCACAGTACCAGTACATGCTTCCAAGACTGACGCGAATGTGGACCCATCTTGAACGGCAGAAAGGCGCAGTAAACCTTCGTGGTCCCGGTGAAACATAACTTGAAA
>CAZEWB010000026.1:3974-4507 GCA_964515655.1 uncultured Bacteroidales bacterium | reverse complement strand
AATTAAAGGAGGAACTGAAGCATATTGACAAACAGATGATCACCCAGCGAAAGAACAGGGGAAAACTTGTACGGGTGTCTCTTGTCGGTTATACAAATGTGGGAAAATCAACGCTGATGAATCTTATTAGCAAGTCCAGTGTTTTTGCCGAAGACAAGCTGTTTGCCACGCTCGATACAACGGTCAGAAAAGTGACAATAGAAAACCTTCCATTTTTGTTGTCCGACACTGTGGGCTTTATACGGAAACTGCCTCATGCCCTGATCGAATCTTTCAAATCAACTCTTGATGAGGTGCGTGAAGCCGATGTGCTTATTCATGTTGTTGATATTTCACACCCCGCTTTCGAAGAACAGCTGTCAACTGTCAATCAGATACTGAAAGAGTTAAAAATAAGTGATATACCTGTGATATATGTATTCAATAAAACAGATAAAGTTGAACTTATATTTAATAATGTATCATCCGAAGAAAATCCTGAAAACACAATAAACTGTTCCTGGCTCAAAACCCACCCAAACACACCCAACACA
>CAZEWB010000026.1:0-3964 GCA_964515655.1 uncultured Bacteroidales bacterium | reverse complement strand
AATAAAACCAGAGGGACTGTATGTGGTTTCGAGCCAGTAACAGTCCCTCGGTTTTTATTTCAGCTCTTAAAAAGGATAATTTACCGCTACTGAAAGACATACTTTACCAACAGGTTAAGAAGATACATGCTATAAGATATCCCTATAACAATTTTCTATATTGATACTAAATTACATTTTGAAGTACTGACATATTTTTTATCAACAAAAAGCTATTTCGTATACTAAAGCGGGGCTTCGCCCCCTGGCCCCACTTACTTTTTGTCATTGCCACAAAAAGTAAGCAAAAAACGCTAGGTTCACCGATGCTTCCCCGCTCTCTGCCAGAATGCAAGAATACATCGTAAAATGGGCGCTAAAATGAGTTGATTGTTTTTGATACTACTGTTATCTCATTTTATCGAATCCTTCCCTTCGGTCGGAATTTTCCGTGTATTCTATGCATTCTGACATTCACGCCAGTGCCGGCCCGCCGGTGAACCCTTCCATCGCACAACGCTAGTCTCAATGACCTTGCTGTCCGGATGCGGGATAGCATGAGTCAATTAAATCCAGTTTGGACATGCGCGATGGGAATGCCGAAACGGCGAGGGTGGGTATGGCAATGAATGTCGTTGCTTTAGCCATGCGTGCAATGGGCGCTTGCGTTCCGAAATGGAACATATAATAGTATACTAAAATAAAAGAACATTACTAAAGAGAAATAAGTTCCATTTCGGTTAAACCCTTGCCGCATGGCTTAGGCAACGGCAGAAGCGCTGGCCAGCATCGTTTCGGCAAAGCGTTTTTGCGTACTTTTTTCGCTCAAAAAAAGTACGTAGGGGTCTGGGGAGAATCCCCACCTAAGATAATGTTTGTGAATAACTTTTAATTCAACACTCAAAATAAGATTTAGCCTGATTTTGCCGGGTTACTATTTTTTCTTATTTTTACAGGTGTTCAAAAACAACATATGCTGAAAGTTGTAATTATAGATGACGAACCGGATGCAGTACATGCAATATCACTGATCATTCACGAGTATTGTAATTTTGCTGAAGTTGCAGGAACCGCCACATCTATAAATGAGGGAAGGGAAATAATCGGCAACATTCATCCTGATATTGTTATCCTTGATATAGAAATGCCCCGCGGTAATGGGTTCGATCTGTTAGAATCACTTCCCCAGCGCAACTTTGAGGTTATTTTCATTACCGCATACAATCATTATGCAATTAAAGCATTCAAGTACAGCGCCATTGATTACATCCTTAAACCTGTTGACATTGATGAGTTTGTTGCAGCTCTTGAAAAAGCACGCCACCGGCTTTCGCATCCCGGCAGTTTCGAGTCAAGGTATAATTCCCTTAATGATAACATGCGCGGGCCCTTCCCCACCAAGATCACACTGACAACAATGGACAACATGGAATTCATAAAGGTTGCAGATATTATCAGGATAGAAGCTAACGGCAGTTACTGTAAAGTATTTTTTAACGGCGAAAACACTATCATGGTCTCGAAAAGTATGAAAGAATTCCAGGATATACTTGAGCCCGAGACTTTTTTCCGCTCGCACAACAGTCATATTATCAACATAAATCACGTTAAACGCTTCTGGTTCCGCGACGGAGGTTACCTTGAACTGGACGACAATTCACATGTCCCGATATCGAGACGAAAAAAAGAAGAATTCCTAAGGATTATAAATAAACTGACAGGGAAGTCTAACTAACTGACTATTTTTCAATTATTTCCTCTACCATTGCGAAGTATTTCTTTTCTTTAATACGGGCTTTTTTGCCTGTAAGACCGCGCAGATAATATATTCTGGCCCTGCGGACTTTACCACGTTTATTTACTTCGATCTGATCGATGAAAGGGGAATGAAGGGGGAATATCCTCTCTACACCAACACTGTTTGACATTTTGCGAACGGTAAAAGTTGCACGGACTCCTTCGCCTTTTTTTTGTATCACCACACCGCGATAAGCCTGTATTCTTTCTTTATTACCTTCTTTAATCTTATAATGAACAGTAACTGTGTCACCGGCTCTGAAGTCGGGGTTGTCTTTTTTCTGAACCAGTTCGTTTTCAGCAATTGTAAGCAGATTCATAGAGCAATAGGTTTTTAAACAAGGCTGCAATATTACGAAAAATATTTCACCTGGAAAAATAATACAGGAAATATTTTTTAAGAGAATCAATATTCCGGAATTGCCGGAAATATTACACAGTACGATAATGAGTAATCCCCTGTTGATAATTTTCGGGAATTCAGTATAAAACTGTTTAATGCTGAGAGTACTTTTATATCGTTAGGAAATAATATGGTTTTAAACTATATCTGGATCGCTTTTTTTCTGATAGCCTTTGTCGTAGGGCTTATCAAATTAATTTTTCTGGGCGATGTCGCCGTTTTCAGCAACATAATGAATGGAGCTTTTGAAAGCGCCAAGACAGCTTTTGAACTTTCAATAGGACTTACAGGTGTCATGACATTGTGGATGGGTTTAATGAAAGTGGCTGAGAACGGGGGCATGGTAAGAATACTTTCGAGAATAGTAAGTCCTTTATTCGTCAGACTATTTCCCGAGGTCCCCAAAAACCACCCTGCACAGGGATCTATTGTTTTGAATCTGGCTGCCAATATGCTTGGACTGGACAATGCCGCAACGCCTCTTGGATTGAAGGCTATGAAAGAACTTCATGAGATCAATCCGAAAAAAGATACTGCCTCTAATTCCCAGATCATGTTCATGGTCATTAATGCTTCGGGACTGACAATTATTCCTATGAGCATTATTGTTTACCGGACACAGCTTGGCGCTGTAAATCCAGCTGACGTTTTCATCCCCATTTTATTATCCACTTTTTGTGCCGCGATTACAGGGATCACTGCTGTAAGTATTGTTCAGAAGATCAATCTATTCAATAAGGTAGTGATTGCATATTTAGGGACCTTTACTTTGGTGGTATCAGGCCTTATCTGGTATTTCTCGACCATGCCTCCCGAAAAACTAAGTCAGACTTCTTCGATAATAGCAAACCTTCTGATTTTTTCAATTATTGTGGGATTTATTTTTCTTGCTTTTGTTAAAAAGATTAATGTTTACGATTCCTTTATTGAAGGTGCAAAAGAAGGATTCAATATTGCAGTGCGGATCATTCCTTATCTGGTTGGTATTCTTGTAGGAGTGGCTGTATTTCGTGCATCTGGCGCCATGGACTTTGTTATAAACGGGTTAGGACAATTCTTTGCCATGCTTGGCTTTAATACTGATTTTGTTCCGTCATTACCGACTGCTTTTATGAAACCTCTTAGCGGCAGCGGTGCGCGCGGATTAATGGTTGATGCCATGACGACTTTTGGCGCTGATTCTTTCCAGGGACGCCTTGCTTGTATTTTTCAGGGCTCTTGCGATACAACATTCTATATTTTAGCAGTTTATTTTGGATCAATCGGCGTTAAACATACCCGTCATGCTGTAGGTTGTGCACTTCTTGCCGATCTTGCCGGAATTCTGGCTGCTATTTTTATTGCATATCTGTTTTTTCATTAGCCTTTGGCTGTTGGCCGTTGGCCATTGGCTAACTTGCACTTAGCCAATGGCCAACGGCTAATAGCCAATAGCCGGATTAAGGATTATACCCCGACCCCACAAGTATTTTCTGCCCGTCGTTTTCTTTCATCAGAGATTCAAGGGGAAGTTCAGGGTTATTTTCCATGTACATTTTCACAATTTTCCATCCGGTCCAAACGCCTGTGCGGGCGGGAGATTCGTTAGAGAACTGCGTGGTAAAAGGACCATCGTCGGTAAAGCGCCTTATTTCCATCGGGTTGGTGTCGAACAACTTTTTATTCTCGATATAAAATGTCCACATCTTTATCTCGTTCTTTTTGCACCATTCCCACTGCTTGCCGGAAAAAGCAAACAATGTTGTGTCGTGATAATATGGCAAAACACGTTCAAGAATATACTGT
>CAZEWB010000025.1:0-14568 GCA_964515655.1 uncultured Bacteroidales bacterium | reverse complement strand
TGATTTCAGGAAAACTGTATATATTTTGCCGGATTTTTTCTATCATTGCAAAAAAAAACATATGAAATACTTTCTGCTTTTATGTCTGTTCCTTGCTGTAAATAGTGCGGCATTTTCACAGTATAAAGATGAAAAGTCTCCCACCTGGTTCTTTCTTGGAGCAGGAGGAGGATTAGGCAATTCGATGTTTTTCGAAAAGCATTTTTTCGAAGGGGTTGAAATTACCGCCAGCGCTTTTAATCCGTCATACAGTTATTATGGAAAGTTCGGCGTTATGTTTCCATTTAATATGGGACTGGTGTATGAGTTTAGCGGACAGACCTTAAGCCAGAAGTATGAGGTGACTTCGAACAATCCATTTATACCAGACAATGAAAAGAATTATACAGAAAATATTAAACTTAACACATCAGGGCATACCATCATGCTCCGCGGTGGCAGCCCTTCCAGCGGCTATGTTGAAGTAGGCCCCCGTTTTTCTACCATCGGTACTCATCCGGCTTATCAGGGCGGAAATGCATATAGTTCAAAGTATACAACCCTGGAGTTCGGCTTTGGCGGGCCTTTGTTTTTTAAAGAAGCATTTGATATTAGCCTCGGAATAAGGCTTAACTATGCACTAACCAATATTATGCAGGACGATAATTATCCTTATGCCGGTCCAAAGTACAGCACTGCGGAATATTCCGACCTCTATACAACCAACCCGTTCACATTCAACCTTCGCCTCGAAATGCACTGGCGCATAGGCTATTTCCGCAAAGCTCAGTGTGATGGACATGTGGAGTTCCTGTTCTTCGGGGAGAAATAAAAGAGATACATTAATTTTGCCACTAAAACACCAAAACACGGAATTACACGGAAATGCCTTCAGTGGCGAAGAAATTGTCTCTCTTCTTGCCACAAAAACACTAAATCACGGAATTTACTTCCGTGGAATTTTGTGTTTCCGTGCTTCCGTGGCGAAAAATGACTCTATAAAATTCTTATCTTTATACAAAAAAAAATATGGAAAACACACAAGACCTAACTTTTGACTTTGTTGCGGCAATTCCCGTAGGCCATAGGGTAGAAGTAGTGCAGTTTAAGGAAGTTTCAGTTGACAAAAAAGGGAGGGAGAGCGAAAAACCAGTTGACGGGTTGTGGTTAAAAGACCTTGATACCGGCATCGAATATGGTATGGATGACCATTTCGAAAAAAGAAAGTTTGTGGTCTGGTGCCGCGCCGAAGCCTGGCCATTTGATGTCAGGAAAGAACTTGTGGTTGATAAAAAGTTCGAAGGGAAGGTCGTGCGTTGCCGTTTAATGTCAATGCGAATGAGCAGCGACTGGCAGATGCAGACAAGGATGCTGATTGAGAGGACGGAATGACCGTAAATCCGCGTTTGGCAAAAGCGACTTTCAGATCATTCCTCGAATTACGAAAAAATTCATACGAAAATACGAAATACGAAACCGTATTCGTAATTCGTATTTTCGTACAAATTCGTAATCCGATGGAATAATGGAGAACTTAAAAGAACAGTTGATAGTAGATGTTAATCTTTTCTGATTAGGATCAGGACTATGATTAGGATCAGGAAAGGGCGGCTCAGAACAACTTTTCCAAAAACCTGTACAGCAACCTCACCCCCACACCAGTTCCCCCGAAGTTTCTGTAACCATCTTTTTCCTCAATAAATGCAGGGCCCGCAATGTCTAAGTGTATCCACGGGTAATCAACAAAGCATTCAAGAAATTTACCGGCAGTAATTGCTCCCGCGTGTCTGTTCCCGACGTTTTTTATATCTGCAATTTTCGACTCTATCATCTTTTTATAGTCGTCCCATAGAGGGAAACGCACAATACGTTCGTGAACTTCGTAGCCACATGTTTCGAGAAGCGAGAATGAATAGAATTCTGCATTGCCCATTACTGCTGTTGCATTACGACCCAATGCTGCGCTGGCCGCACCGGTGAGAGTTGCGATATCAATTACAAGAAGCGGGTCATATTTCTGGGCATAGGCAAGTGCATCGGCCAGGATAAGGCGACCTTCGGCGTCTGTATTCATTACTTCGACGGTAACACCATTCATCATTTTGATGACATCGCCCGAAACTGCGGCATTTCCCGAAGGACGGTTGTCAGTTGCCGGAACAAGTGCGACAACGTAAAGAGGCAACTGCGACAGTGCAACTGCATACATAACCGAAGCCACTGCAGCAGCGCCGCTCATGTCACTCTTCATATACATCATGCCTTCGTATGACTTCAGGTTAATACCCCCGGTGTCAATTACAACCCCCTTGCCGACAAGCACAACAGGCTGTTTGTTTTTAGCTTTAGGGTGTTTGTATTCCATTACCGTAAAAGTCGGTTCGTCTGCGCTGCCTTTGTTGACAGTAAGCAGACCTGCCATACCAAGCGACGCGATTTTTCTTTTTCCGAAAACGGTTACAAAAAAGCCGGCCTCTTTGCCCATTTCGGTGAATTCTTTTGAAAGTTTTGATGCATTAAGCGCGTTGGGCGGTTCGTTTATCAGGTCTCGGCATTTGTAAACGGCCTTGCTGCTGTTTATCACTCCCGAAAGTTTGTTTAATGGCACATTTACAGAAATAGTTACGTCAAGCGGTTTTTTAACGGTCTTGTATTTTCTGAAAGAGTAAACAGCAAGGATCAACCCTTCTAATGCCGGTTCAAGAAGAGATTTTGACGGCGTGCAGTCGTAAACAAACATCTCTCCTGAGACTTTGTCGACCGGCTTTTCCATAGCCTTTGCGGCATTGCGCCTTATTTTCTCTCTTTCACTGTCGGTTATTTCAATATCAGCGCATATTGCAAATATTTTATTTCCCGGAGTGCGGACTTCGAGGAATTCGCTTTTCTTCTTTCCGGAGAAAAATGATTTTATTTCATTTGCGGCAAACAGAACCGAAGGTATTTCTGTTGCTTTCTGAAACAGGAGAATTACAGGCATTCCGCCCTTTATCTCTTTTACAAAACGGATATTTGGAAAGGAAGTCATATCTCTAAGTATTTGTGAAGATTATTTTGAGAAGTTAAAATTAATATTTATCAATGGATTTATTTTCAATAATCCCGAAGGGGTTGAATCCGAATAACCCTCGACGGAGTCGGGGGTTATAAAAGTGGTGTACAACAACCCCGAAGGGGTTGAATATCGGCAGAAGATATTATTAATCTCTTGCTCTCTAACCAGGTCAATACATTCAACCCCTCCGGGGTTGTGGGAGGTTATGTTTGTTGCCCCCGGACTGCGTCCGGGGTTATTAACATTGGACTCCTTCGGAGTCCCTATAGTTTGGATAGTTTCCCGCATAAACAGGGACTCCTTCGGAGTCCGCAATTTCAGTATTATATTGAAATTTACCATTAATATTATTTTACTGCTATCAGAGAAATTATTTACAATGTTACAATCTTTTTTTGCAGCTCAAAATTATATTTTGTCTAAGTATTTTGTTAGTTCAATAAAATTGCCGAAAGATAATCGTTCTGCACGAAGTCCTGCAAATTTTTCGGGAAGTTTCTTTTCGCCGGAAATCGATTTAAGGCTGTTTGTTAGTGTTTTCCGGCGCTGGTTGAATGCAGTTTTTACTACTCTGAAAAAGAGTTTAGGATCGCAGTCGATACTGAAATTGCTTTTACGTTCAAGTCTTATAACAGCCGATTTGACCTTTGGCGGGGGAATAAAAACCTTTTCGCCTACAGTAAAAAGATAAGTCGTTTTATAAAAGGCCTGAAGCAACACACTTAATATGCCGTAGGTCTTGCTGCCGTGCGGAGCACAAATGCGTTCCGCCACTTCTTTCTGTATCATAAAAACAGCTTCGGGAATGCGGTCGCGCAGTTCAAGCAAACGGAAAAAAACGGGACTGCCGATATTATAGGGGAGGTTGCCGATAAGAGCAAAATCTCCTTCGGGCAGGTCGCCGTCGGACATTTTCAGAAAATCTCCTTCGATGATATTCTCTGCAGAAAGTATTTTATGAGATTTCAGGTATTCAACCGACTCTATGTCGATTTCAACAACAGCAAGATCCTGTTTATATCGCTCATACAGAAATCCCGTTAGCATTCCCTTGCCCGGTCCTATCTCAAGCACATTTCCGGAATGCTGTAATGAGCCTGCGATCTTTCCCGCAATGTTCCTGTCCGCCAGAAAGTGCTGGCCAAGATGTTTCTTCGGTTTTACATAATCTGACATAGGCGGGATATTGACTGTAAACTTAATGTACATTTTGCATATTCGCAAAAATAGTTGTTATGTAACGTGAATGTTCAAAATATTTATTCATCGGATATATGATTTGTTATTTTTATTATCTTTGGAAAGCTATAGGATTGTACCTGAGATATAAAAACAAGGAGATTATGAAAACAAAATTCTACTTATTAACAGCATTTCTTTTGGCAGCGGGAAATATAGTTCTGCCGACTATTTCTATTGCCCAGGCATGTTTTTCCCAGGCAACAAACTATGGTGCAGGAGCATCTCCTCAATTTATAATATGCGCAGACTTTAATGGAGATAGTATCGTGGATTTAGCTGTTGCAAATTATATTTCAAATGACGTATCCGTTTTTATTGGCGATGGTTTAGGTGGTTTTTCCACCCCTACAAGCTTTGGAGCGGGAACAAGTCCAAAATCTGTTACAAGTGCTGACTTTAACGGGGATGGGAATATGGATTTAGCCACTGCCAATTACGACGCGGATTCTGTTACAGTATTACTGGGGAATGGACTTGGAAATTTTTCAATGGATGCTAATTATAAAGTAGGTATGGATCCTATTTTTATTTACAATGCGGATTTTAATGGAGACGGGGAAATGGATTTGGTGGTAGCCAATAGCATGTCAGGTATTTCTATATTACTAAACAATGGTTCAGGGAATTTTTCTGCAATAACAAACTATCCCATTGGGGCATATCCTCGTTCTATATGCTGCGCTGATTTTAACAGTGATGGGAAGAAAGATTTAGCAGTTGCCAATTGGGATGGAGATAATGTATCTATATTAACAGGAAATGGGGCGGGAAGTTTTGTAGAGGATATAACCTATAACGTTGGAACAAATCCTTTTTCTGTGAGTTGTGCGGATTATAATGGGGATGGGAATATTGATTTGGCAACTGCCAATTATGGTTCAAATAATGTATCTATTTTAATTGGAGATGGGACGGGAAGTTTTGTGGTAACAACTAATATATTAGTTGGAATAGGTCCTCGTGCTGTATGCAGTGCCGATTATAACGGAGACGGGAGAACAGATTTAGCAGTTGCTAATTGGGTTTCAAATTTTGTATCTATATTAATTGGAGATGGTGCAGGTAATTTTGCTTCTGCCTTAAACTTTGCAGTAGGAACATATCCTTTTTCTATGAACATGGCCGATTTTAACGAAGACGGAAAAATTGATTTGGCAACTGCTAACAATAATGGTTCCGATAATGCAAGCGTCTTGTTAAACTGCACTGTGACAGGCATGGCCAGAATATCTAATGAACAGTCAATATCCATTTATCCAAATCCATTTTCATCTTTAACAACATTACAGATAAATGAAGATTTAATAGACGCAACCTTAACAATGTACGACTCATACCAAAAGCAAGTAAAACAAATAAAAAATATTTCAGGACGGGCAATCACCTTAACTCGTGACAACTTACAAAGCGGATTGTATTTTCTACAATTGACTCAAGACAACGAAACGTTTGCGACATACAAAATCATAATAATGGGAAATTAACAGTATTGCGGATGATTAGACAGAACAACGACAAGGATCTCTATAGTCACAAGCGTATATGCTTCATGCTTGACAAAAAAAGAAAATGAATTACATTTGTACAGTGTGCGATAGCGTTTACGCTGAACACTAACTTTAAAGAATCAAAAAAACATAAATAAATAACTATGAAAAACATTACACTCTTTACGCTTATTCTCTTTGTTGTAATTTCTGTATGCAACGGTCAGAAAGATCCTAAAATCCAGCCGATCCTGAAGTTGACCAATACTGATCTTCACAAAATAGGTGTTACAATTAAGAACCAGCAGATCTTTATTAATAATGAAAAACCCGGAACCAGGGCTTTCCAGTTGATAATTACAGGGAATAGTTATAATCCAAAAATCGCTGATAATCTGAATATCCCAAAGACAAATTTTGATTTTTATCCGTACTATATTACCGGGCTTGATAGTATATACGGTTTCTTAAGGCAGGACGATGAAGAAAATGAATTGAAATCAGATCCGCTTTTTAAGAGGAAAATGTTCAACTATCTTGTACCCGTTAAGATAAATCGCAATGACAGTACCGGGAGTTGGGGTAAAGACCTGCTTTTCTGGTTTATGCCAACGGAATCATTTCGAAAGATATTATCTGATAAATATACGATAAACAGGGAATATGTCCCGGATACCCTGATCACCTCAGATGTGGCTTTAACAGTTTCTGACGATGACCTGAAAAATATCGGATTCGTGATCAATAATGATGGAATGTACTTGGAAACATTCATGTTTGACAAGGAATTTGGTGTTGATTCGACTCGGTTTTATATCAAGTGGTTTAACGATAAAACAGATTATGGAGAAGAAATGATAACAGGTAAATTTTCTGATGACAGTAAAGAATATCAGAGCATAAGAAATAAATACCCCGACTATTATATTGTAAAAGTTGTTGATATTAATGGCAATATGAATTTTGATATGAATTACAAAGGCCGCGCTGTACCTATATATATAAGGAATTCAAACAGGAATTATGCCGGGAAAACAGATGTGGTCATCTATTTGAAATATACTAAAAGCCTGATAGAGAAACTTTCAAACTGGGATTGGTGGAGAATGCCTGACAGGTATACTATTGTAATAAAATAATTTAGAAAAACGGCCTGCTATAGTATGCATGGTTGTATGTAGAGACAATTTCTTTCTGGCATAAGAAAAAAGGACAACGCCCTAACCTACATTTTGCATATTCGCAAAAAAAAGGAGGTGGGTGTGAAATATTACTAAATGACTATCGTTATTTTCAATATTAATAGCTACGTCTGATGAACTTTATTTATTTAATAAGAATAATAGCGATTGCTCTGTACTTATTACTTTCTGTTGATAATATTTCGTTTTCTCAGAATCGGTTTGGAGTATCAACCGGAGTTGGTTTCAGCAAGGATATTAATAGTGTACTTCAAACTTCCTTTAAAACTGGTTTTGAAATAAATGGCGAATACAAAATTGACATCAAAAAATCATTGAACTTAAAAATAATATGCGGTTTCAAGCAAAGAGGTTTTAAAAATGAAATATACTTTCCTTCAACTAACACTTATTCATATTACAAAGCAAATTATAATCTGATTACTTTTGGACCGGATCTAATAGTTCCATTTAATAAAGAAAAAAACAAAGCATATTTTCTGATAGGACTCAAAAGCAATTATTTCCTTTCAGGCTCATATTTATATAGTGATAACATCTGTTCACATTTTTCAAAACTACAATTTGAATCTAATGCCGGTTTAGGTTGGAAATTTAAATCAGGTATCTTCATTGAAAGTATAATAAGCGGAAACTTTATAAATAAAGTAAATAAATTAAAAGACACGCATCTAAAATCTTATGATTTATACATAGGCTTATTAGTTGGTATTGCATTTTAAAACAGAAAAAATTTGGATATTGTTGTCTGATCAGTTAACTTTGTGTCATGAATCTCGTAAGACAAGTAGTAGCTTATAAGAATTATTTCCTTGACTTTTATACTGAACAGACTGATAGTGTTCAGGCTAAAATAGAGTGGACATTAAATTTAATTAGAGTAACACGACAAGTACCTGAAAGATACTTTAAACATATTGAAAGCACAAAGGGACTATATGAAATAAGAGTTGAAGTTGGTGGAAACATTTATAGAATATTTTCATTCTTTGACAAAGGAAATCTGGTTGTTCTCGGAAATGCATTTCAAAAGAAAACACAAAAAACACCAAAACGAGAAATCGAACGGGCGCTTAAAATAATGGAGGAATATAACAATGAAAAAAAAAGTAAATAAAAATCTTACATCATTTGATGAACTCCTCGACAAAAAATATGGTAAGCGAGGAGCAAAAAAGCGTGAAGAATGGGAACAGGAATTTGAAGCATTCAGACTTGGTGTTCTTCTTGAAGAAGCAAGAATAAAACTAGGTATGACTCAGGAAGAACTTGCCGAAAAATGCGGAACTAATAAATCATATATTTCGCGCATAGAGAACAACGCGAGCGACATCAGACTTTCCACATTAATGAAAATAATTCAACAGGGACTAGGCGGGCACTTAAAACTGACTCTGACATTTTAATATTATTTTAAGGAATCATACAAACGGGCGGATTTACAATACAATATTGAAAATATCCAATTATATAAATTGTTTACTTTTGGAAAAAAAGGCTTGAGTACAAACTTCTCAAAATACGGATTTTCAATCTTTCGCTGGGTAATCGCTCTTTCATGCTTCATCTTCCTTGGTTTTAAAATTGCCGGCTCGGGAGATAGCTTCTCATCAGCATTGGTGGTTATGACGCAACCCGGAAATATATTGCTGATCTGCCTCCTCATTTTACTGATGTTCTTTAACTGGGGAATTGAAGCCCTGAAATGGAAAAACGGAGCAGCGGTCATAGAAAAGATCTCTTTTCCAGGGTCGGTTTCTTCAGTTCTTGCAGGTGTGGCTGTTTCGATGCTCGGCCCTAACCGTACGGGAGAATTTATAGGCCGTATCACAGCACTGAAACCGGATAACAGGACCAGGGGATCATTCATCTCAATACATATAAGCCTTGCCCAGACAGTTGTAACTATAATTGCAGGACTTTTATCATTAATGATAATTAATCCGGCGCTGCTTCCTGCAAAGATCAACAGTGCAGTACTATTCGTCTTTCTGCCTCTGCTTATGATTTTCTTTCTGCTTTTATATTTCCGTTTTGCAGATTTTTACAGGATAATGAAAATAAGACCATTAAGCAGATGGTTTAAAAACACTGATTTCGAAAGCATGCGGATAAGCAACAGGACTCTGACCCTGAACCTCCTGCTCTCTTTCCTGCGTTATGCAGTATTTATTACTCAGTTTGTACTGACATTCAGAATATTCGGAATTGCATTAGATACAACTGACCTGTATCTGTCATCTGCAATAATTTATCTGCTTATAGCCGTTGTTCCTTCCTTTGCCCTGGCCGAGTTGGGAGTAAGAGGTACTGTTGCCGTATATGTAATGGACCTGTTTTCTGTTGCCTCAACACCTGTTATAGCAGCCTCAACATTGATATGGGCGGTCAACATTGCTATTCCTGCTGCTGCGGGAGCGATTATTCTGGCGCTAAGAAAATAAGATGAAATTCCTATGTGTTATTTAAAGTGTGGGAAGCACGAAGTCGGAAGCACGAAGTCGCATGAGTTGTGGGTGGTGAGCAAGAGTTTACAAACCCCATGCACTGGAATCATGCCCCCCTCAACTTCGCGCTTCGTGCTCCTGACTTCCGACACTTTAAATAAACCCATATGTAGTATTTGGACAAAGAAATAAACCAAATTTGTAATTATAAATGATACTGTTAAAAAACCTTATTAACGTATTGACTCATTATACAATCACTATATTTGTGTCAAATAAATCACTATGGAAAACTTTAATAAAAACTGGCTGGTAATTCTTTTGATCGTTTTGGTGTTTACATCAATCGGCTTTCTTTTTGGACATATGGCCGCAACACATCATCAGAAACATTTTCGCGGAATGCATGAGAACATGATGTATTTCAATCACGGCTGTGGCGATGAATTCGACATGCCTTATGATGATAACGATTGCATGTCGAAAGAAAACATTGAGATTAAAGGATGCATGGAAAAGTGCGGTGGCGGAACATCGAAAAACGATACATGCAAAAAGGTGATCATTAAAAAGGTCATAAAGTAAGCAGACTATCTGTCTTTTACTTTCCTGTTGCTGTTTCGGTCAATCCCCGAAAAATATATTTATTTCGGTATATTTGCATTTCATAATCTGTTATGATCCGTAAAGGTTTTATAGGAATTTTGTTTTTGTTTCTCATTTTCAGCGCAATGGGACAGGATACTTCTATGACCCTTAAAACTTTTTTATACGAAAACGGGACAAAATCAAGCGAGGGCTTTCTTCGCAACGGCAAACCTGATGGTTATTGGAGATCATGGTATCCTAACGGAAAATTGCGTTCCGAAGGGAACAGGAAGTTCCACCTTCTCGACAGCCTGTGGGTCTTTTATGATGAAGACGGCGACACAACACAAATTATTGATTACCTGAACGGCAGGAAAAACGGCTATACATCCACATGGCTGTATTCAGATAAAAGCGGCAAAAAACTCGGTTCGGTCGTTTCGAAAGAACTATACCTTAATGACGTAAAGGAAGGGCTGTCGTATTATTACGATAAAGGCGTCCTTGTAAAAACAATACCATGGAAGAATGGCAAAAAGCACGGAACCGGCAGGGAGTACGACAAGGATGGCCGCGTAATTGTGCTGCTGGAATATGCCAACGACTTCCTTCTTCACCGGGAAAGGGTTAACCGTCTTGACGACCAGGGCAGGAAGCAGGGTGTATGGAAGGAATTTTATCCTAACGACCAGATAAAAAAGGAGGTGTATTACCTTAATGATACATTACATGGTTTCGTTAGAGAATTCGATAAGGGCGGAAAAGTCGTTTCGTTTACAAAATTCGAAAGAGGTGATACTGTAAATTTAGTTGAAGGAGATACAACTTCAAGAAGCCGTATTGTTGAAGAGTACTACGAATCGGGTCAGATAAAATTCCGGGGAGGTTACTACGACGACAAACCTGTTGGCATGCACAAAGAGTACAGCGTCGATGGCAAGGTAATAATAGGTAAAGAATATAGCCAGGAAAATATTATGATAGCCACCGGACCTCTTGATGCTAACGACAAAAAGCAAGGGAAGTGGCAGTACATTTACGAAACAGGAGAACTCAAGGCTGAGGGAAATTTCAAAGATGGCAGGAGGACCGGAGAGTGGCTGTTCTATTATCCTGATAAGAAAATGGAACAAAGAGGAAGATATTCTTCCGACAAACCTACCGGCGACTGGAAGTGGTACTTTCCAAACGGCAAACTCTGGCGCGAGGAAATTTATGAGCTTGGAAAAGAAGAAGGCAGTTTTACAGAATACGACACATCCGGAACCGTTATTTTAAAAGGCCAGTATATCGAAGGTGAAAAAACAGGGCAGTGGTATTATCATGCCGGCGACCACACCGAGGAAGGCATATATCAGGACGACCTTATGGAAGGAGAATGGATATACCATTATATTAACGGTAAAATGTATTATCAGGGAAAATATGTGCAGGGCCAGCCCGATGGAAAACATATCTGGTACTTCGAGAACGGAAGAAAAAAAGAAGAGGGGCTTTATGTGCTTGGCTCGCGCGAAAAAAAATGGACAAAGTACGACATGGAAGGATTTCCATACCTTATAATTACTTACAGGAACGATCTTGAATACAGAATTAACGGCGCCAAAATAAATCTTCAGCATTAGACATGAGGAAGTACATCATCATCATTATCGTGATGTTCTTTGTGCAGGCCGCGCACGCTCAGCTGATGGATTCTATTAAACTTGCCCTAAAATCAAAACCCAGAATATCATTCCGCTTCGATAACAGGCACTCATTTGTTTCGACCACTTCGGCAAAGATAAATGCGATAAAGATCGGGGCCGAATATGACAAGGTTTTCAGAATGGGGTTGGGATACAATCAGTTGTATTCTACTATTACCCGCGATGAGGTTCTCAGGAACAACGGTATCCCGTTAGATACGGTAAAATCATATCTTAAACTTTGGTTTATCAGCGCTTATACCGAATATGTCTTTTTTCTCACAAAGCACTGGGAATTCAGCGTCCCTTTGCAATTGGGTGTGGGATATTCAAAATTCAACTATACTTATAACTATGAAAAAATGACGAATCGCAGGCACATTATTGCAAATTACGAGGCAGGGATAAACGGGCATTATAAGCTGTTACCCGGGCTGGGCATCGGGCTTGGCATGGGTTATTCGCTCATACTTGTCGACAATCCCGCAATTAACGAGAATTTTAACACACCTATTTATTCATTTAAGATCAAACTTTTCCTTGGAGAACTTTACCGGCTTGCTGTTGGTAAAAAGGAAGAGAGATAGAGACCTGAGTTATCAGACATGATTCTTACGAATTACTTACTTCAAATATATATTGTTGCTGGTTTCTGGTTACTGGTTTCTGGTAAGCTTTACCAGTAACCAGTAACGAGCAACCAGTCACTGCACTTCGTTTGCGAAACCTGCATGTCAATAAAAAAAAACAGCCCTGTCGTTTCCGGCAGAGCTGTTGAATCAACCAAATAAACCCTTAAAGTTTATGCGGTAGCTTTTGCTTCGGTCTTAACGATCTCGGCTTCAGAAGCAATGATTTCGGTGACGAAGCGTTCCTGTCCGTCTTTGCCGGTGTACTTGCTGTACGAAAGACGTCCCGTAATGCTTACACGCATTCCTTTACGCAGGTCAGCGTCTGCCATTTCGGCAAGTTTACCCCACATGACCACATTGTGCCAGCTCGTGCGCTGTTCCCAGTCGCCGCCCTTGTTCCTGAAGTTTTCGTTCGTGGCTATACGTACGATAGCCTTTTTACTGTTGTTTTTTCCGACCTGAAAAATGGTGGGGTCTGCACCCATGTACCCATTCAGTTCAACTTTGTTTACGGTCTTTTCCATAATACATTAATTTTAATTTAACTTATGCCTTTCGGCGATTTATTGATGCAAAAGTACAACCACCGGAAAGGCCGACTCGGTTAATAATCACTTGCTTACGAATAACAGTCGTTTGTAAACGGGTAATGAGCGTTTATGTGCCAGATATACAATATTGTGCATCAAATTATCAGAGATGGAAATTAATTTGTATTTTTACATAGTATAAAGTTGGGTACAATGCAATTTCGCATCTACGATGAACCTTCCAGAAAATATTGTATCTTTGCGATATGAAACTTATTGATTCAAATAAAGATAAACTATTTGAACTTTGTGAGAATCACAAGGTCAAGGAGTTGTATTTATTTGGGTCTGTCCTTACTGATAAATTCAAAGAATCTAGCGATATCGACATGTTAATCCAATTCTATCAAGTAGACTTAATGGAGTACTTTGATAACTATATGGATTTGAAGGAAAAGCTAGAGCAGCTATTCGAGAGACCTGTTGACTTGGTAGAAAATCAAGCAATTAGAAATCCGATTTTCAGAAGGGTTGTTGATAGAGAAAAACAGTTGGTTTATGAACGAAAAAATTCTTAAATGTCTTTACGACATCAAGTTCGCAAACGATGAAATCGATTCTTACTTTATCAATCGTGAAAAGCGTTTTGAAGAATACTCTAAAGATACCATTCTAAAAAGAGCGATTGAACGAGATCTTGAAATTATTGGTGAGGCAATCAATCGCATCTTAGCAATCGAGCCAGAATTTCCTATTCAAAATGCAAGAAAAATTATTGGACTTCGAAACCAAATAATTCATGCTTACGACAATATATCGGATGAGAATATTTGGGGAATAATTATGAATCACTTACCTAACCTCAAAGTTGAAATTGAAAATCTGATTAAATAATGCACTGTACCAAACAATTATGAGAAAGCCTTAAAGTTTGTAAAAGAATAAAATGACTTATAAATTGTAATAGCAGTCGATTATTTCTGCCTTTCACCCTTCCCCACCACCGTCAGAAACCCCCCGTCAATATCCACCTGCAAAGCAGTATTTATAGTGTTGATGCGGATGATGAATTTACGCTTTCCTTTTGGCCCCATCACTTCGCCGCGCATGCCAATAAGCGGGCCGCCCGAGATCTCAACCGGAGTTCCTTTTTTCAACGGAGTTTTTACCGCCTTTAAAGTATAGCCATGTTCCAGCAGTTGTTTTATTGATTCAATTTCAGAGTCGGTAATATGTTGCGGACGGCCTTCGAAAGAGATAGACTTTATAATTCCCGGGCTGGAAATGATTTTATAAAAATCTGTGGAAGGATATGATGTGCGGACAAAGATATATGATTTGAAAAGCGGTTCTTCTATCCATTTTTTGCGGTCGTGCCATTTGCGCAGGACTTTAAGTAATGGCAGATAGTATTCCGTTCCGTTCCTTTCGAAAACTGCGGCAATTTTTTTTTCATGACGCGGAAGAGTATAAAACGGGTACCAGTTCATTTTTGTTTCTTGGTAAAAGAGATTGGCAAAGGTAAAGAAATGATCAATGTCAAACAAACAACAAACAATGTACAAGTTAGTGTTCGGGATTCTTATTGCTCATTGAAAATTGAAAATTTGGCATTGAAAATTTTATAAAGAAATATTCAATGACAAACGAACATCGTACAAGTTTCATTTCTGTCCGATATTATTTTTTGCAGTTTCAATACTTTTTGAAAAGATTGC
>CAZEWB010000024.1:0-14591 GCA_964515655.1 uncultured Bacteroidales bacterium | reverse complement strand
TCTAATTTGCTGTATACTCTTTGCTGGCTATTGTTTTTATCCCGGTAATAAGAATTCCGGTTGCCCTGAAATTTCCTGCGCCATAATTATGATTGTACGAAGACAGCATAATGTGTCCATACGACTGCGGGTTATTGAAGTCAACAGTATCAATTACCTGAAAATTTCCTGTAAGATTTTTCTCGATCAGGATCCTTACATTTGAACCCGACATGTCATCCATTGATTCCAGTCGCCAGTATATGTTAAGACTTCCTCCTGTAAGATAAAAACTGGTTGCTTCTCCTGTAAGGTTAAAGCCGTTCATTCCCGTGCCCAGTGTAAGTTTGTTGGTGAACTGTTCTTCATCGGTCTCTTCTTCTTTTCTACAACCTGGCATTATAAGTGTAATGCTCATTAAAAATATCCAAATATATCTCATACTTTTTTTCCGCAAAGATATTCAATTCCTTTTAAAACCGCCGCTCAGTCACATCCTTGAGTCATTAAGAAATTTGGCCTTCTTAATAATATTCAAGAATAATCACACAATAATTCAAACTCAACTCGCACATCTTCAGGCCGGGCATTTTAGAATTAGTTAATTTTAATAATGTATAATTGAGAATAAATGTTTTTTTTTCTTATTTTTGCCATAATTCTTAAAAAAGGGTCAGTTTTTTTACTGTTACTGACATTAGCGTAGCTTTTAAATAAAACCAACATTCACAAACATAACTCGCACATTGTCAGAATGTGTCGATCAATGTGATAATTGGAATCGTAATCAAATCTAATATTATAACAATATGAAAATTCAGGAAAATTCTGTGTTGATTACAGGCGGAACGGGTTCTTTCGGTAAAAAGTTTGTTGAAACCATTTACAGTCGTTATCCCGGGATACCTCGTGTAGTCATTTTTTCGAGGGATGAATTGAAGCAGTACGAAATGTCGCTGCAGTACCCTTATGAGAAATTCAGGAATATCCGTTTTTTTCTCGGAGATGTCCGCGATGTTAACCGGTTTAAAAGAGCATGCGAGGGAATAGATATTATAATCCACGCTGCTGCATTGAAACAGGTGCCGACAGCAGAATATAATCCTGATGAGTTTATTAAAACGAACATCATCGGGGCTCAGAACGTAATTGAGGCAGCGCTTGCAACTAAAGTAAAATGTGTTGTAGCGCTTTCTACCGACAAGGCAGCAGCACCTATTAACCTGTATGGCGCCACAAAACTGGTTTCCGATAAACTTTTTATTGCTGCCAACAATATAAAGGGAGCAAGGGATATTCGATTCTCCTGTGTCCGTTATGGAAATGTTATGGGATCGAGAGGCTCAGTAATTCCTTTCTTTATGCAAAAAGCAAAGGGCGGAGTGCTTCCTGTAACAAATAAGGAAATGACACGTTTCAACATCTCTCTTGAAGAAGGGGTAGACTTGGTCTTGTGGGCAATTGAAAACGCACTGGGTGGAGAAATATTTGTTCCAAAGATCGCTTCATATAACATCGAGACTCTCGCTAAGGCTATTGCACCAAAGGCAAAGATCGAATATGTCGGTATCCGTCCGGGTGAAAAAATTCATGAAGAAATGATAACGTCTAGTGATTCATACAACACAATTGATATCGGAAAGTATTATGCAGTCCTGTCTTCAGATTCTTCAAAAGAAAAATATCTGAAACATTACGGTGGAAAAGAAGTGACAAAGGGATTCCAGTACAATTCCGGTACAAACACCGAATGGCTGGATGAAGAAAAAATACTAGAACTCATTAATAAATATGTTGATCCTGATTTTAAGCCATATTAATTTAACGGTTTTTTATAAAAGTGTGTGGGTAATTGTAAAAAATGTTCAATTGTTCAATGTTCAATGTCAAACGAACAACAAACAATGTACAAGTATCATTTCTGATCGGGATTTTTGTTTTTATTGCTCATTGAAAATTGAGCATTAGGCATTGTTCATTTAACGATTACAATTTTATTACCCATTCATTTTGACAAAGAACCAAGTAAACCTTACTTTTTAATAATAAATAATTTTGACAATGCCCTCAATAAATAACAGGTTTTCAAAATACTTATTCTGGGATACAGATATCCGGAAAATAGATCCAGATCAAAAAAAGGAATTCATCATTCAGCGTGTGTCGGAATATGGGCTTTTAAATGACTGGAAGGTACTGGTAGATTTATACGGTATTAAACAGATTGCAGAAACTGCATCTGCAATACGTACTCTTGATCGGAGAGCGGCTTCATACATTGCATGTCTTTCGGACACTGATAAGTACACATACAAATGCTACACTACAACGCCATTGATGCAACAACACTGGAACTTCTGACAGAACATATCGATACCGGGTTTAAACAATAAAAAAACATTATGAATTACAAAGATATCCGATGGAAACAAAGGTTCGAAAACTTCGAAAAATCGTTTCTGCTTCTCGAAAGAACCATGCAGATAGTCAATCCGTCTGAGGCTGAAAAGGGTGGTATTATTCAGTTTCATGAGACAACTCTTGAACTTTCATGGAATTTGATGAAGGACTATCTTGAAAGCATTGGTTATATTACAAAAAATCCCCGGGAGACAATTAAACAGTCTTTTCAGTCAGAGATAATTACTGAAGGAGAACAATGGCTTCAGGCGCTTGAGGACAGGAATCTTACATCCCATACATACGACGAGGAAATGGCAAATAAAGTAGTTGATAAGATACGGAATAGTTATTTTAAGCTTCTGAAGCAACTATATATTTTTTTTAAAAATGAAGCCAAACAATAAATTTGGTATTTATAATAAAAGCTACGATCTGATCATTGCCACTCTGAAATTGTATCCCGAGATTGAAAAGGCAATTATTTTCGGATCGAGAGCTATGGGAAATTATAAAAAGGGTTCAGATATAGATATTGCTATTTCTGGCAATGATGTTAGCTTCGAGACAACAATCCGCCTTAAAGGTCAGTTGAATGACAGTTCCCCAATCCCCTATTTCGTTGATGTTGTAGATTATCATTCAATCACCAGCGAAGATCTAAAAAAACACATTGACAAATTCGGAATCATATTCTACATAAAGCATTGACGTTATAATGCCCACATTTTTATCCTTACTTCAAAAACCAAAATAACATGAAAAACTTTATCCTGATCGCGATGATCTTTTTTTGCAGTTCATCATTTGCCCAGAATGATGGGATCATATTCAGTCAGCTCGACAGTAACCACATTATAGTTCCCAACAACACCGCTATAAATGTTACAAATAACTTTACTATAGAATTCTGGATGAAGCCGGCAAGAATTGTCGGAGATTGGCTTGCAATAGCAACTGAAGGAAAATGTTCCAATGCATTATTTTCTTATTATATTGCCATAAATCCGGATAGTCTTATGAATTTCAGATTTTGTACCGATGGCGTGTGCGACAATTCCAGTACTTATGTATGTAATACAAAACTTTTTCCCAGTGTTTGCTATCATGTTGCAATAAGTTATTCAGCTGCAGGAGTGAAAATATATTTAAACGGTATATTACAACCAGGCCAATACACAATTGGTTCATATAGCGGTAATTTATATTCAAGTAACGAGTCGTTGATCATTTCGGCATATAAATTTCTGAACGGAACTTTGGGAAGTTGGTATTATGGGTTAATTGATGAGTTCAGGATATGGAACAGAGTTCTTACTCCTTCAGAAATACTTGCTAATTACCTGTCGCCGCTTGCAGGTAATGAAACAGGACTTGTGTTATATTATAAATTTGATAATATGCTGAATGGTCCCGGGATTATTGTTACAAATTCTGCTACAATAACAGGTTTAGCTTTGAATGGACTAACATACAGTAATACTTCTTCCACACCAAGTATGTCACAGTCTTGCTTTAGTTATGTTAATGTTGATGAAAATGTATCTGATCCTCCCGGTTTTTCAATATTTCCTAATCCCACCGGTGGAAAATGTTTAATAAAATCAGATGATTGTATAAATAAGATTGAAGTTTATAATACTCTTGGAGAAAATGTTCTTAATAACTCTGAAATGAATATCAACACATCTGTCGAAATAGATCTTACCGGTTTTCATAAAGGACTATATCTTCTGAAAATATATTCTTCGGGAGAAGTAAAAACTAAAAAGATCTGTGTGGAATAGTATTTACAATTATTGTTTTCAGGATAAATGAAACCAATCTCATACGGTCGTCAGCATATAACCGAAGATGACATAAAAGCTGTTGTTGATGTACTGAAGTCAGATTTTCTGACCCAGGGCCCGGCAGTTCCCGCTTTCGAGAAAGCTTTTGCAGAATATGTGGGAAGCAAATATGCAGTTGCAGTTGCCAACGGAACCGCTGCCCTTCACCTCTGCGCGATGGCGTTGCAGGTTAAACCCGGTGATAAAGTTATAACAACTCCAATAACTTTTGCAGCCTCGGCAAACTGTATAAGATACTGCGGAGGTGAAGTCGTATTTGCAGATATTGATCCCGATACTTATCTGATCGACTTTAATAAGGTTGAAGAAATTCTCAGATCCTCAAAAGAGGGTACTGTTAAAGGAATTATACCGGTTGATTTTGCAGGATCTCCGTGCAACCTCGAAGAACTTCGTAAACTTGCAGACAAGTATGGGTTATGGATAATAGAGGATGCCTGTCATGCACCCGGGGGGTATTTTACTGATTGCAAGGGTCAGAAGCAACGTTGCGGTAATAACGCTTTTGCTGAACTCGCGATCTTTTCATTTCACCCCGTAAAGCATATTGCTGCAGGCGAGGGAGGAATGATCACCACAAATGATGAAGAACTTTATAACAAAGTAAGAGATCTGAGGACACATGGAATACAGCAGATCCCGGAGCGAAGGAAATATAACCATGGATTGTGGTATTACGAAATGCAGGACCTTGGCTATAACTACAGACTTACTGATATTCAGGCAGCACTTGGCAACAGCCAGTTAAAACGTGCCGAAGGAGGCCTGGCAAGAAGAAAAGAAATTGCTACTGTTTATGAAAAAGAATTCGCCGGAAAGCCATATGTAAAAAAACAGACCGGGCTAATTGAAGGCCATGCTTATCACTTGTATGTGACAGAATTCGAAGACAGAGACGGATTGCACAAATATCTTCGCGAAAAAAATATTTTTACACAGGTACATTATATTCCCGTACACTTAATGCCTTACTACAGACAGTTTGGATGGAAGGACGGGGATATGCCAGTGGCGGAAAATTATTACAGACATTGTCTAAGTCTCCCTATGTATCCTTCTTTGCAGAACGATCAGCTTGAATACGTGATTGAGTCAATAAATAACTACTTCAAATAAATGGAAACAAATCAGACAAAATTCTGGAAAGGTGATTTCGGAACTGAATATACCAACAGGAATTCCAGGACACAGGAAGAATGGGATCAGTATTACCTGAAATCCTATGGCCTTACAAAGATCGAAATGAATAAACCTTTTATTTCGGACCTGCCGCATGATATAAAGATACTTGAAGTTGGATGCAACACAGGCATGCAACTGGCCGGCCTGCAAAGAATGGGCTTTAAGAACCTGTATGGAATTGAACTTTCACCATATGCAACCGAGAAGTCAAAAGAATTCACCGAAGGAATAAACATCATAAATGCATCAGGCTTCGATATTCCATATAAGGACAATTATTTTGATGTCGTTTGCACAAACGGGGTACTGATCCACATTGCACCCGTAGATCATAAAACGATCATGTCTGAGATTTTCAGGTGTTCTAAAAAGTATATCTGGGGATTTGAGTATTACAGCGAAAAGCTAACAAACATCAATTACAGGGGAAACGAGAATTATCTGTGGAAAGGTGACTTTGCAGGAATATATATGAATATTTTTCCTAACCTGAAACTGGTGAAAAAGCAGATGTATCCTTATGTTAGCGAAACTGAAAAAGGGAATGTTGATTGTATGTTCCTTCTGGAAAAAATTCAGTAATTGCTGATAAAGGCATTATCCATCGAATTACGAAAGAATACATACGAAAATACGAATTACGAAAAAACGGAAACCTATTCGTAATTCGTATATTCGTAAAAAATTCGTAATTCGATAGAACAGCGAACAACTGAACATTGAACAACTGAACATTGATCTTGCCTAAAAAAGTTCTCATAATTACTTACTACTGGCCTCCATCGGGCGGAATAGGCGTACACCGCTGCCTTAAATTTGCGAAATATCTCCCTCAATTCGGATGGGAACCCGTTATCTACACCGCTAAAGACGCTCATTATCCATATATAGACGAAAGTAATCTGAAACATGTTCCCGCCGGAATCACAATTCTTAAGCAAAAAATACTTGAACCTTTTACAGCGTACAAGCGATTCACAGGTAAAGCAAAGGACGAGCCCATGTCGAATCCTGTTCATGTCAGGGGCAAAAAGCAGACATGGAAGGACCGCTTTGCTATATGGGTTCGTGGCAACTTCTTTATTCCCGATGCGCGTTCGTTGTGGATTAAGCCTTCTGTCCGTTATCTCACTAAATACCTTCGCGAAAATAAGATCGATGCAATTCTTTCTGATGGCCCGCCTCATACTAACACAATGATAGCCTGCCGTCTTTCGCAAAGAACAGGTGTGCCATGGCTTGGCGACTATCAGGATCCCTGGACACAGGTCGACTATTATCAACTTTTCCCTTTTACAAAATGCGCCGACCGCAAGCACCGCCGCCTTGAACAGGAAGCTTTCCGCACGGCAAAAAAGACGACCATCGCCAGCCCTGCGTGGAAAAGAGATCTTGAAAGCATAGGTGCAAAAAACGTTGATGTGATCTTCTGGGGATACGACGAAGATGATTTTACCGGTCTTTCTCAGAAAAAAGATCCTGATGAATTTGTTATCTCTCACGCCGGTTTGTTCGGATTCGACCGCAAGCCCGACAATCTTTTTAAAGCGCTGGCCGAACTCAAAAAGGAATTACCTGATTTTGCCGGAAAACTCCGTATTAAACTTGCGGGGATGATAGATTTCTCCATCCTTGAATCTATAGAAGAGAACGGTCTGACCGAAAACCTTATAAATCTCGGTAACCTGAATAGGCAGGAGGCTCTGCAGCTTACAATGGATTCTGATTTGCTTTTGCTGCCATTGAACAAATCCGAAAACATAATGGGACGTGTTCCGGGAAAACTTTTTGAACAACTCCGTTCGTATAACCCTATTTTGGTTTTAGGTCCCGGTGGCAACGATGTCCAGCATATTGTTGAATCAACAGGCAACGGAAAAAGTTTTGGTTACGAAGATTTTGACGGGATAAAAAGTTTTGTGAAAGATGTTTTCGAAAAGAAGATCACAATATCCCAAGATGACATTTCTGAATATTCGGTAAAGAATCAGGTAAAAAAAATAGCCGCATACCTCAACGAAATTACTAATGGCGCAAAGATATAAAGTGTTGTGTTATCTGGATTTCGACAAGGGTCGTGATATTGAGATCCTGATGCCGGTTGTATATTATATCGGGAAATATCTCAATGCGGATGTTAAATTTGTCTATATTTTTGACCTTCATCTGATCTATAAAGAAAAGCCTCAGGCAGTACTTATCGCAAATGCTATCGGTTCCAAACTTCATCATCTGGTAGTGAAATACGCCAGTCAGAGTAATATTCCTGCTTTTGCACTGATATCCGAAGGAAATTTCCGTACTGACGGTTCGTTCGATTACTGGGGTTATAATACAGATAAGAAGATCTATCAGGAATTTGTCTGCCATTGGTCAAAACGCACACTTGATTTTTTATCAGAAAAGATCCCCGAAGCAAAACATAAAATGGTGCTCACGGGAGCTACAGGTTTTGATCGTTACAAGATCTGCCGTTTTGCTACCCGCGATGAATTCTTTAAAAGGCACGATCTGAAGAATTACAATAAAGTGATAACCTATTTCGGATGGGCATTCGGAAAACTTTATAATGCTCCCGGACTTGTAGAGATAAGGTCATTATTTGCTGACGGCAATGCTGAAGAAAGAATAAAATGGCTCGAACAGCAGATGCTAATGGTAGAAGGTGTTTTGCGTCAGGCTATAGAAAATAATCCCGACACACTTTTCATTCTTAAACGCCACCCCAACGAAAAACACCCTCATCTGACGCAGCCCGATAAGAACGAAATGGTGAATCTGGCACATTATCCCAACGTGATGTATATTGTTCAGGAAAATGTTCATGATCTTATCAGCGTTTCCGATCTGGTACTGGGATTCGAAACGACCACGGCAATGGAGACCTGGTGCATGAAAACCAATCCCACGATACTTATAAACCCCGAAACAGAGTTTAAACGCGACAAACTTTACCTTGGCTCACACATAGTAAAAGACTATACAGAGTTACAGCAAACAATTGACGAATACTATAAAACCGGTACTGTGTCTGCTTTTAACAGTCCTGAAAAAGCAGCACGCCGGAAAAAACTTTTACAGGACACCATAGGTTTTGACGATGGATTTAATCATGTACGGGCCGGCTACTATTTTGCCAAAACTCTTGAAAAAGTTAAACAGGATTATATTCCAACCGTCAGATGGAAATTCAAATACTGGCGCTGGAATTTTGTAATGCATCTCACCAGTCCTTTATATATAAAAAATCTCTACCTTAAACTCCCGAAATTCAGAAAGACCGTATGGGTGTTCGACAATATCAAACTTAAAAATGTTCCCGTATTAAAAATGGAGTACTTCGGGCATCTTGATGCTTTTCATTCCAGATACAACATCGCGCAGAAAATAAAAAATGAAGAATTCTGGAAAGAAATACTTAGTAAAGAAGTGACAGACGTACAACAATGGTAAAAAACAATAATTGCATATGTGCATGATGCCTGGAAAAACGAACTGTCAAACATCCATCTGTTCCAAGGAATAAATACATAGCAGATGTCTTTTTTAAAGCCGGTTATATTGAAGCATGGGGACGCGGAATTGAGAAAATTATGATGGAATGCAAAAATGCAGAATTACCAGAGCCATTAATTGAAGAAATAGCAGGGGGTGTTCAGATTACTTTTTTTAAATCTAAAACCAAAAGTGTGGATAAAAGTGTGGATAAAATTCTATATCTTATAAGAGAAAATAATTCTGTAACCCAAAAAGAACTTGCAGAAAAAACCGGATTGTCTGTACGTGGTATTGAAAAAAATATAAGTATATTAAAAAAAGAAGGTAAGATAAAAAGATCAGGAGGAAAGAAAAACGGTTACTGGATTATTAATCCTTCCTGACCATAAACCAAACCCAAAGCCCAATATCAAACCCACAACACAATTCCCCCTTCCCCCCTGTGCGACTCCGAAGGAGTCCAATATGAATAAAACCGGATGAAATCCGGACATCAACCGTAGGTTGATCCTGGGAATGTAAAACCCGGAACCTGAAACCCGAAAAAAACAATTAAACATTTAAACAATGAACCTCGCAATAATCCCCGCCCGTGGCGGAAGCAAACGCATCCCAAAGAAAAACATACGCGATTTTCTGGGTAAACCTATAATTGCATATTCCATAGAAGCTGCCCTGAAATCAGGACTTTTTTCTGAGGTCATGGTATCAACAGACGACAATGAAATTGCCGGTGTTTCCTTAAAATATGGAGCAAAAGTCCCCTTTATGCGCTCCGAAGCGAATTCCAATGATTTTGCCGGCCTTAGCGAAGTGGTCGAAGAAGTTCTGAAATGCTACAGCGATAATGGAGAAATCTTCGCAAATATATGCCTTATCCTTTCTACCGCACCGTTCATAACACCTGAAAGAATTAAGGAGGCATACGATCTTATGCTGACAAAAAAATACGACTCTGTATTTCCCGTAGCAAGATTTTCTTTTCCTATTCAGCGTTCATTAAAGATGCATGATGGAACGGTCTCAATGTTCTATCCCGAAAACTTTTCCAAACGCTCTCAGGACCTTGAGCCTGCATATCACGACAGCGGCACATTCTACTGGATGAAAACTGAAGAATTCAATAAACAGAAACGTTTCTATGCAGCAAGATCAGGCGCTATAGTCCTTCCCGAAGCCGAAGTGCAGGATATTGACAGCGAAGAAGACTGGAAACTGGCGGAAATGAAATATAAATTTAAGAATGAAGCCTAGAATATTTATCAGAGTTGATGGAGGAAAAGACATCGGGTTGGGACATATCAATCGTTGTCATGCTCTTGCCAGTTTTCTTAGAGATGAATTTGAAATATGTTTCTTCTGTAAACAGATACCTCCTGATTCGGAAAGCGAAATTTCTGATGATGGCTTTATTGTAAATAAAATCGGAAATGAGACAGATATTATTTCAGGATTATCACCGGAAATTATTGTTGTGCTTGATGGTTACCAATTCAAAACAGATTACCAGAAACAGATAAAAGATAAAGGAAGTATATTAGTATGTATAGACGATTTGCAGGACAAACATTATCTGGCTGATATTCTTATTAGTCATGGTGAAGGATCGGATATCTCCGGCTTCTCAGTAGAGCCTTATACTAAAGTATTGACCGGTCTAAAATATGTTTTATTAAGGAGTTCTTTTTTAAATACAGCAGACAGAACAGTTGAAAAGAAGGAAACAGATATTCTTATCTGTATCGGCGGAGCTGACCCCGGGGATATTTCATCTGAAATTGTCAAAGCGATTTTAGGTTCAGGTTTGTCCCTTTATGTAACAGTTGTTGTCGGAAATACTTACAGTGGTAATTTGCTGAGATCGCAGAATAAAAATGTAAGGTTACTGAAAAATCTGAAAGCAAATGAATTTGCAGATATTATGCGGAATTCTTCTGTCGGAATTTTACCATCAAGTACAGTTGCAATAGAAGCAATAGCAATGAGACTTCCTTTTCTGACTTTTTATTATGCCGAAAATCAAAAAGTATTTTACCGGTTTCTCATTTCAAATTCATTTGCATTACCGATTGATATCAAAGAAATTAATCCATCAGAAATATTCGCCTCTGTAAATAAAATCAAAAGCGAACATTCCATTTATGAGAAAAGATACGGGGATCTGATTGACTTCAGGTCACCTGAACGCTTGCGTGAGACTTTTAAAACACTGAGATATGAAAAATGACATTGAACTGATCCCTTTGAAAGAGGAGCACATTGAAATGGTAAGGAACTGGAGAAACTCGGAAGAAGTATCAAAATATATGTATTCCGATGAAAAAATAACTCCTGAGATGCAGAAGAAATGGTTCGCAAAAGTGAGTTCGGACAAGACCTGTAAGTACTTTATAATTTCTTATAATGGAAAACCACTGGGACTTGTTTCGGTAAGTGGAATCGATCATGTATTGAAAAGTTGTTACTGGGCTTTTTACATAGCGGATACTTCAGTAAGAGGAGCCGGTATCGGCGCAAAAGTTGAGTACAATATGTTGACATATGTGTTTGATGAACTGAAATTGAACAAGCTAAGATGTGAGGTTTTCTGTTCAAACGACATGGTAATTAAAATGCATGAAAAATTTGGGTTTCGGAGAGAAGCGTATTACCGCGAGCATTGTTTAAAAAATGACGTTTTTCAGGACGCAGTGGGACTTGCAATGATTAAACGCGAATGGGACCTGCTAAAAGATCATTACAAAGCCAAAATATATGGAGAATAAATTTGAACATGAATTCACATTTACACAAAACGATGTAAATGGATTTGCCGAAGTAACCGGCGACAAAAACCCGATTCATTTGGATGCTGAATATGCTGAGAAGTCGATCTTTAAAAGAAGAATTATTCACGGATTTCTGGCAGGAAGTGTTTTCTCAAAGGTCTTTGGTACAATGTTCCCCGGAGAAGGGACAATATACCTGAAACAGGAAATGAAATTTGTGGCGCCAATGTTCACAGATGTCAGATACAAGGCTGTTTTTGAAATTGTTGATCTTAATAAGGAAAAAGGGAAAGCAGTTGTAAAAACAACAATAGTTGACGACAAAGGCACAGAAACTATAGTAGGTGAAGCAATTGTAATTAATGAAAAACTGAAAATATAATTTCCTGTATTAAAAAAATGTATTATCTTTGAAAAAAAGAATCTTATATGAAAAAAGTAATTGTAATATTTTGGATATTATCATTTTTCGTATCTGGTAATATTATTGCTCAAATACCCACAAATGGTCTGATTGGCTTCTGGCCTTTTAACGGTAATGCAAATGATGAAAGCGGAAACTTGAATCATGGTATTTCAAATGGCGCTGTACTTACAACAGACAGATTCGGACAGCCCGACAAGGCATATTATTTTGATGGTGTTAATGACTATATTACAATAAGCCCGGTTTCTGATATTTCTCAGATTGGTGATTTATCGATGTCTGTCTGGTTCTATTGTAATGAATGGACAATGCATGCTCCTTTTATCGGGATGTATGATGATCAGTTCATTTTTGATGGAGCATCTCATTCAAACACTTGCACAACTGATTTTTACAGAGACGGATTTAATATTCACTTCAGGCTTTTGACCAATTATTCCGTACAAATTACAAACGGGACGCACGATCTGCAAACTCAAATATATGAAGCAAACTACACATATTCAGGTAAAATTCTTAATGAGTGGCACAATATTGTCTATATTAGAGAGGGAGACAGTACGTTTCAGTATATGGATGGCATCCTGATGAATTCTGAACAGAATAGTACCGCAATTTTTGATATGCAACATAATTTATGGATTGGAACAGCTTTAGGTTATAACCCGAATTATAATTCTTTTCATTATGGATTCGAAGGGAAGATTGATGAAATTTGTTTTTACAACCGTGCATTGAGTGAAACAGAAATATTGGATATATATGGCACCAATTTCCCGGTAGACACTACATTTGTAACAGTATATGACACAATTCAGGTTGTACTTTACGATACTATTGCGGTAACTGACACATTATTCATTGATATATTGACTGGCACTATGCCTCCTTTCGTGACAAATACAATACGCGTATTTCCTAATCCAACAAGTGATCATGTCTATATTGATAATGGCAATTTTGCACAAATGGCTGGTTATAAAATTGCTATTTCTAATTCTGTCGGAAGCATTATATTTCAGGCTTTTATCAATCAAAGTATTTTTGACATAGACCTTAGCAACTGGGGCGGACCAGGTACATATTTTCTTTATGTTTATAATCCCTCAGGTAATATAGAGGATGTCAGAAAAATAATTTTGATTTAATTTTGTTTGCACTTATTTTTCAACAGAAATCCAACATAGTCACAATTATTTTTACAATGATGTTTAACTAAAAAAAATAACATGAAAACAATCGCTACAATTCTATTCGTTCTGTGTTTTTGCAATCTTTTTGCACAGCAGAATACAGCGCTGAAATTTGACTATCTTAATGAGAATTACGTAGTAGTACCTCATTCATCTAGTTTTAATCCCCTTAATAACTTTAGTATTGAGTTTTGGTTAAGGGTTGCAAAAACAAGTATATGGGAGAGTCTGATAAACAAAGGTAAATGTTCAACTTCGGATGCCTCGTGGGCAGTAGGTTTATTATTAGATAACAGACTACAGATTTCATTTAACTGTAACGGGCCTTGTGCCAATACAAAAATAATATACTCCGACAGCGCTCTGGCTTATGGGGCCTGTTACCACGTAGCAATTACATACTCTTCCACAGCCTGTAATTTGTATTTGAACGGCGAATTGCAGGATATTACATATATTGCCGGCACGGGTCCCTGTGGTAATTTACAATCAAGTTCAGAACCTATTCGAATTGGCACATATATGTTCAATGCAGATACGCTGGGAGCTTTTTTAGAAGGTATTTTGGATGAGGTCCGAATTTGGAACAGAGTACTTTCGCAAAATGAGATACAGAATAATTATTCTGTACCGCTAGTTGGCAATGAAACAGGTTTGATCTTATATTACAAGTTTGATGAACCTGTTACCGGTCCGGGTGTATCTGTTATCAACCATGCAACTGTTTCCGGTTCAACGCTGAATGGTCTTACATATTCAAATAACAGCAATACTCCCAATTCTTATAATAGTTGTTTTGCTTATACTTCAATTGAAAATAAGGATGATAATAATGTTCAGCTTCAGGTTTATCCAAATCCGTCAGACGATCAAATGATATTATATATTAATGAGCCCAACGACCCATCTGAAATATTCAATGTGGAAATTTATGATATTACCGGTAAAAGAGTTTACAGCAACGCAGGAAGTTTGCCAATGATTCTTGGGAATGAAAATTTTCAAAAGGGCATTTATCATATTAAAGTATATAATTCGAATAGTATAAATACTGCAAGAATTATTTTGAACTAACATCATTTAGATTAACATATACCGGCAGGATCATTTTCGAATGATATTAAGAACAAGGTCAAGGCTTAAGGTCAAGGTCAAGACCCGACGCACGATGCTAACGTTCACTTCGATTAGGTCAAGACTAAGGTCAAGGTCAAGACCCAACCCACAATGCTAACGTTCACCTCAACCTCAACCTCGACCTCGACCTCGACCTCAACCTCGACCTCAACCTCAA
>CAZEWB010000023.1:2306-14863 GCA_964515655.1 uncultured Bacteroidales bacterium | reverse complement strand
TCACCGATCACTGATAACTGATAACTGAAGTTAGGTATTGTGAGTGTTGCAGAAGCGGACATGGGGTTGGGGGAGATGATGATAACGTCAGAAAATATTGCCGGGGCTGTGATTCCAACTATTGAAGAGTTGTCCTGTATATTTGAGCATGAGCGGATAAATAATCCACATGTTTTTTCAAATGCGATCTTATAATAGTAAAGCGAAAGCACATTCACATCATTATAAGAGTATACAGAACCTGATACGGAAGTGTAATAAGACATTGCCGATGGCGAAGTTCCCCGGTAAATAATATATTCGGCAGGGGTGTACAGACCCGACTGATCGGCATATGGATTCCACTGCAATACTATAGTTGAGGAAGGCACTCCCTGCGAGATAGATAAATTAACGGTCTGGTGATAAAAACTTTTATTCGATTCGGCGCCGCAGGTGTCAGTTAACGATATTTTATACTTGTAACACTGTGTTTCCGGTGCGCTGGAAATGTCGGTGAATTCAGACGGATCGTCGTAAGGAACAGATCCTACCCAGTTGTAAATGTTGGTTGTGACCTCCCGGTATACATTATATACTGCCGTTCCAACGCCAGGTGTTTTTTGCCAGATGACTTTATTTTTTCCTGTTATCGAATCAACGGTGATAAGACATATTTCTTCGTCTTCGTATGGTTTCTGCACAAAAACAAAAACTGAAGCTGTGTCGGAACACCCATTGGGGGCTTCGGCAGCTACAATATAGTTTGTAGATTGAGTCGGGATCGCTATGGGATTTGAAACAAAAGGGTTGCTCAAACTTGATGATGGAGTCCAACTGTAATTAACACCACCTGATGCAGAGATCTGTGCAGATGATCCGTTGCATATTGCAGTATCGTTACTTACAGTAACAATTGGCAGATCGAGTTTTGTAAGAACAGCATTATTGGAAAATGTTTCGTTTAAGCAGCGGTAAACTTTGCAACGGTATGTTCCTTCATCAGCGCTGTTGAAGTTATTTATTGAAAGTGTGTCCGAAGTTTCACCGGTAATGTCCAACCCGTCTTTCTGCCATTGAAAAAATGCATCCTGGGCTTCGACCGATAAAATTGCAGACTGACCTTCGCAGATGTCTGAACTCTGGGGCTGAAGTGTAATAACAGGAGTTCCGGGATCAGGGTTCATTGCTGCGGTTATTGTTAACTTTGCAAATGGCTCTACAATATAATATCTTCGGGTACAACGGCAACCCATGGTAGTGGATTTGCTGCTGTAATCGGTATAATTAATTCCAAACCGTCTGAAATATGCATTTGGTGCGTTTGCTTCAGTGCTGCTCCAGTAATAATCGGCAGGAAAAACGCCTACCAGCATCCTGTTTGTATAAAGTAAATTCAGTTCGTTCCGTGCAGGAAGATACCAGTCGCTTTGATTATTAAGGTTCAGGGAATCACAAACAGAAGCTGCAATAGGTCGCATTGTGTTTGCATTAACTATTATAACAGTGTTCGAGTCACCACGGTTATCGTATGTTGCAGAACAATAAATGAGGCCGGAGCCCCAGGCAACTGAGCCTGACTGATCGTTTGTTGTTGAAATAAGCCCGTCACCGCTCCCGTCAGTATTAAAAACAATGCCACCATGAAAAAAATCTCCATTAACAACGCCCAGAGTACTTGATGTTAAGTTTATTTTAACCGGATATGTATAATTAATACATGTTCCGTTATGTACGACACCCCTGAAATATTTTCTTCCTGTCGGGGAATAATTTACAACTTGTACAAGAGGGGAGTAATCATATCCTGGGATGTCGTTCCAGGTTAATGTATCGTATGAATACTGCCATGAAATGCTGCCTGTTATTGCCGGCATAAATATTTCAACCGTGTCTCCCTGAAGGCATTTCCAGTTGTAAGTTTGTGCCTGTATATTCAGGAAAAGACCGAAAGAGCAGAAGATAAGAAAATAGCACTTTCTCATATGTTGATTTATTAGTTTACTTTTCTGCCCCCTTCATTTTGAACTGTCGCAAAATTTGCGACAGTTGAACTTTTTTCAAGTTCATTTTCATCAAAGACGTTATTTATATGCTTACCGATAGATTTTATATCTCTGTTAAAAAGTAAAGAAATTTGCTGACGATTTAACCAAACCGTTTCTTCTTCAACCCTTACCTCAATATGTAAGTCAAGTTCTTTGGGCTGATATATGATTATTTCATCTTTCATTCTTTACTCAATAACCAGTTTTCCCCTGTACGTTCTGCCTGCATTAAGTTCTACGAAATAGATGCCGGGTTTAAGGTCGCCGCGTTCAATTTTGATTTGAAGATTTGAAGATGAATTGATTTGAAAATTGTCCGTTTTGACATCGCTCATCCTTCTTACAACTTTGCCGGTAATATCAGTTACAGTTAACAGATCACCGATCACTGATAACTGATAACTGAAGTTAGGTATTGTGAGTGTTGCAGAAGTGGACATGGGATTGGGTGAGATAATGATGGTGCCAGGCAGATATAAAGTTGAGTTTATTCCTACCAGACCAGAGTTGTCCTTTTTGTTTGAGTATGAATATTCATCTGATTTGTTTATGTTGCAACCACCAGGTTTCATAACCCCGACAATGTAATAGTATACATCGTAAACATTAACATCATTATAGCTTGTCTGTGTACCGGGGATGCTTGCGAGGAATGTCATGTTATCGGGAGTTGTTCCCCTGTATATGTAATAAAGTGAAGGAACAAAAGTGCCGCTTTCATCTGAATATGGGGTCCAGCTTAAGCCCATTGTGCTTCCAAAAGCAGCTATTGTGAGGTTCATGGTATTGTGATAGTATGTTTTCGGAGATTCGCTTCCGCAGGTGTCAACGACCGAGATCTTGTAGCGGTTTGCAAAGGATTCAGGCTGGCTGTATATGTCAACAAAAGTGGCGGGATCACCATAAAGGACAAAACCTATAGCGCTGTACACGTTGGTGGCAACTTCTTTGTAAACGTTGTATCCCAGCGTTCCTACTCCGGGAGTTTTTTCCCACATTATACGGTTTTTCCATGAAAGAGTATCAACTGTAACAAGGCAGATCTGTTCATTAGTAAAAGGATTCTGAACAAATACAGACACATTATCACTTGCTATGCAGCCAACCTGATCGCTAACTGTTACGTTGTATGTCGTTGTAGTATCCGGACTGGCTGTCGGATTTGCAGAGTTAACAGGACTAAGTCCCGTTGTGGGAGACCATGAATAAGAAAAGTTGCCGGATTCTACAGGATGGTCGCTGGAGGCTGATGTTTGTATCAGGGTGTTGTCCCCCGAGCAGATATTATCGGCAGTTCCCGCGTCAAAAGTAATTTCAATGACCTTAAGGGTGGCGGCAGATGAAGTGAGTGTTATGCAGTAATTTGATACAACACAGGTATAGTTTCCTTCGTCAGATTGCTGAAGGTTGCCAAAATTAAGCATGTTAAGTGTTTGACCGGTAATAATGTTTCCGTTCTTTTTCCACTGGTAACTTATCGGGGATGTCCCGTTTACGCTAACGGATATATTCTTATTTCCGTTCAGGCAGCCGTTCTGGGACTGTGGCTGGTTTATAATTGACACAGGAGTGATTGAGGTAATCAGTACCGAACCTGAAGCATGGCATCCGATCTGGTCAGATACAGTAACTGAATAGTTCTGATCGGCTAAAGGCTGTGCCATAGGATTGGCGGTATTCGTATTGCTTAATCCTGTAGATGGCGACCATAAGTACTGAAGTGTGCCTGATTCCGAAGGGTAGTTACTGCTTGCAGTTGCCTGCATCTGAATGGCATTGTCGTTGCAGAATGTGGAATCCGGCCCGGGGTCTACACTTAACTGGATAACTTTTATTACAGCATTATCAGAAGTAGTGCTACCGCATACGTTTGTAACAACACAAGTATATATTCCGTCGTCTGAAAGTTGCAGATTGTTCAGATTTATTGCACTGTTCGTTTCGCCTGATATCAAACTCCCGTCGAGCTGCCATGAATAAGATAATGGCATTGTACCGCCGGCTGTTATTTCCAGCATTACATTTGAGTTTATACATTTGTTGTATGAAACAGGTTGAGTGGAAATAGCCGGAGATTGGTTCACGGTTAGATTGATAGTAATAATGCTGTCGCATCCCTGGGAGTTTATCTGATACTGATAGTATGTTCCCGAAGTTGTGTATGTTTGACTGTTAAGTGTATAACTGTCGCAGGCAGTAGTTGTTATTGTATGTGTTGTATTTGTACACTGGCTCATTTTAAGAACAAAAGCATCGGTTTGGCCTGATGAAGTCAGATTGTTAATCTGGTAACCAGTATTGAAATCAACAGTACTTTGAAAATATCCGGCCGTATAAACATTCCCTGATGCATCAACTTTTACAGAAAGGCCATAATCACTATCCGTGGAACCTCCCATTGATTTTGCCCAAATGAAATTTCCTGAGAAATCGTATTTTGCTACAAAAATATCATCTCCGCCTACCGAGTTCAAATTTGAAATACCAGTACCAGGATCAAAGTCAGAAGTCCAGACAAAAACACCAACAACATAAATGTAATTTGCATCAGAAGTAATTCCATAACCACCTTCTCCGGAGCTGGAACTTCCTGATCCAAATTCATTAGCCCAGTTAAGATCGCCTGATGAATTGAGGCTTACTAAAAAAATATCAGTATTTCCTCCCCCAAAGTATTCTAAAATTCCGGGACCCGGATCAAAATCAACTGTTCCCTGAAAACTTCCTGTAATATACACATTACCTGAAGCATCTGCAGTAATACCTTTACCATAACCATTATCAGTGCCCCCGAATTGTTTTGCCCAGATGAAATTACCGTTAACATCCAGTTTAGAAACAAAAATATCGTCCCAGCCGTCAGAAGTGAGATAATAATTGCCTGGCCCGGGGTCAAAATCGGCTGTTGAGGAAAAGGTGCCGGTAGTGTATACGTTACCTGAAGCATCTGCATAAATGTCATATCCTTTGTCAATGCTGGTGCCGCCCATTAATTTCGCCCACACAAAACTGCCATTGCTATCCCATTTAAAAACCAGTATCTCCTCACCACCACCGGAACCATACAGCGGGTAAACAGCGGGTCCCGGATCAAAATCGGGGGAACCGTAGACAAGACCTGTACCATAAATATTACCGGATGGATCAATATGAAATCTAAATTGATAAACCGGCGGCATCATTCCCAGGTCCACACATTTTGCATAGACAAAATCTCCTGCATTATCCAGCTTTAATACAAAGAGATGTATATTTGTATTCGCCGGATTCAGGTAGTAGGTTCCCGGTCCAGGGTCAAAATCAAGAGTATCCTTAAATAAACCGGCAATATAAACATTTCCCATAACATCAGTTCCTATACCCTTTCCAAAATCATCATCACTTCCGCCCAGTTTGAATGCCCAGACAAAATTACCGGATGCGTCAAGTTTGGATACAAAAACATCGTTTATTCCGGCTGAAGTGAGGTTGTAAGTACCTGTTCCCGGATCAAAATCGGCAGTATTCCTGAAATATCCCGTAGTATAAACATTACCTGAGCCATCAACAGATACTGCGGTTCCGTAGTCATAGCTCGTACCTCCCAGATTTTTTGCCCACTGCAACGAGGTTGAAGGCTGGGCACATATCTGGCTGAATACAGACAAAAATAAAAGGATACCTGTACAGTGTAGATTTTTCATATACATGTAGTTTTTGATTCACAGCAAATTTAAAAAAAATAAATAAGCAAAAAAATACTATGGTTTAATACATTGTTAAATAAAAAGTATCCAATGCTTTTATTATTACAGGGAAGGGAGGGCGAGGCCAGGTAAATAAAAAAAAACACTTAAGAAACGTTTCCGTTGTCTTAAGTGTTCTGTGTTAAAATATCAATTATTTTGATTTACTCTACAACGAGTTTTCCTCTGTAAACTTTTTCAGAAATAATTTCGACAAAATAAATACCTGATTTAAGATCACCTCTTTCAATCTCGATCTGTATATAGGTAGATCCGGAAAGACGATCTGGTGTCAGGGTTTCTTCGCGGACCATCTTTCCTGTGATATCCATAATCTGCATTATGGTATTTGATTTATTGTATTTGAAATTAGAAATATTCAGAGTAGCTGAATTGTTCATCGGGTTTGGTGATATCTCAATTCTTCCGTTAAGGTTAAAAAGGTTCGTAATAAAGTCAATGAAGTTTTCTTCCATATTGGAAAATGAACTGCTGTAGGGGCCGCCAATTTCTTTTGTGCCTGTTGATGAAGGATAGCAGGGAGTCGGTTTCAGTACAGATATTAAATAATACTGGCCTTCTGTGACGTTAAGGTCGTTGTAACTAATATTTATACCCGGAAGAACAACATGGCTTGTCATATTAAAAGGAGAAGTACCACGGAGTATCTGATATCCATCAGGTATAAAATGGCCGCTTTCGTCCCTGTATTCGTTCCATGCAAGTACTACGGTAGTTATAGGTACTCCCTGTGAAACCAGAAGATTAATAGTTTTATGGTACGGGCTCATGTCCGATTCCACTCCGATGGAGTCAACAGCCGAGATTTTATACTGGTTGAAATAAGCTTCGGGATTCGAGTTGACATCAATATATTCACTCATATTATCGAAGAGAACGGAGTCTATGGCAACATAATTTGAGCCAACAACATATTTGTAGATCTTATAGTAACTGGTTAGCTGGCCTAAAATACGTTCCCAGATTATTTTGTTTTTCTGTGTTACGGAGTCAACAGTAACAAGGCAGATTTCTTCGCTTGTACGCGTATATTTTATCCTTCCGGCATTTGCGCAGAGCCAGCCGCGGTATTGGTTAAAGAAAAATATTTTACGAAGATTCACATTCAGAACTACGTCAATAATTTCCCAGTTTGTTCCGGCGTCTTCGGTATAAAGAAGAGTACCGGCCATGCCAACAACCCAGCCGATAGTGTCGTTGATGAAATGAACTCCGGTAAGTACTTCAGAAGTTGTGGATGACTGAACGGTCCAATTGATACCGCCGTTAGTAGTATATATTATAGTTCCGTTATTACCTACAGCCCATCCGGTAAGGCTGTTTCTGAAAAAGATACCGTTAAGGGTTGCTGTTCCGGGGCTGAGCGCTGTCCAGGTTGTGCCTCCGTCGGTTGTTTTTATTACTTTGCCTTGAGAAGCTCCGATATATCCGCTAGCATAGGCAGTATTTGTATCTAAAACGCAAATACTCATAAGATTTGGATACACGCCACATGTCTGGTCTGTCCATGTGGTACCGCCATCTGTAGTGCGAAGTATAGCATCGTTTAGGCCTACAGCCCAACCTGTGTTTGCATTGGCAAATTTTACATCCCACAGTGTCTGTGTCGTGGTAGTTATCTGAGGTAACCATAGTGTCCCCCCGTTTGTAGTTTTAAGGATTTTACCTCCGTTGCCGACTGCCCAACCTGTATTAATATCGGCGAAATACACACCATTAAGGTCAGTTAATATTCCCGATGTCTGTTCTGTCCAGGTATTACCTGCATCTGCAGTTGTAATTATTTTCCCGTTTGCACCCACAGCGCAGCCGTTGTTAAGCCCGCCAAAATGAATTGAATGCAGGTTGGAAACCAGGCCGGGATTCTGGTTAACCCAGGTGGGCTGGCTTATTGCGCCAAAATAAAAGAATGTTAAAGCAGTGAAAAGTAAAATTCTTGTTTTCATATTTCTGTGTATTAATAATGTGGTAAAATTAAATAAATCTATCTGAATTAAAAAATAAATAATTATGTTTACACTTCAAATTCAGACATGCGGTTTTTTGTTAACATATTGATATTGTTATTTCTGACAATTACACTGTCTGCTCAGAACATCGACAGCCTGCTACAGGTTTATAAAACTACAAAAGCAGATACAACAAGAATTAATACATTGATAGATCTGGGTAAAGCATATAAATCAAAGCAACCGGATTCTGCTATGTATTATTTTAAAAATGCGTTAAGATATTCAAAAACTATAAAATATTTTAAGGGTGAAGGAAATGCGAACTTTCATCTTGGAGTATTGTACCGTACCTCACAGAATACAGATACAGCTCTGATTTTCTACAATGCAGCATTAAAAATATGGACTGCGGAGGCAGACACTACAGAGATTACAAAAATATACACACATCTCGGAAACATGTATTCCGATCTTGGCATGTTCGAAGAGTCTATGCAGTACCACGAAAAAGCGTTGAGTCTTGCGAAGTCGGCAAGACTGATGAAGCAGATCGGACAAAGTCTGTACAACCTGGGTAACGCGTATAAAAGAATAGGCGTTCTTTCCAAGGCACTTGACTATTATCTGGAAGCAAAAGATATTTTTGAAGGGATCAATGAAGATAAAGGTCTGGCGTCGTGCCTTAACCTGATAGGGATACTTTATATGGATTGGCTTCAGTATCAGAAAGCGCTTGACACCTATACTGAATCGCTTAAACTGGAAGAAGCAAGAAATAACAAACCCGGTATTGCAGATATATATCTGAATCTGGGGAAAATATATGTTAAACTTAAACGTTCTGATGATGCCGTGAAATCTTATCAGAAAGCATTAGATATATCCAGAGAGATCAAAGATAAAAATAAGGAGGCATTTTCTCTTATGCATCTTGCTTTGGTTTATACCGATGAATATAACTTCAGCAAAGCCGACGAATACATTTTTGAGCTTAAGAACACTTTACCTCTTGTCAGCCAGAAGGACAAACTTGCTCTTATAAACCAGGGCCTGGGATATTGCTTCCTTGTTCAGAATCGTTGTCAGGAGGCTTTGTCATTCCTCGAAAAAAGCCTTGAGATAGCAACTGAAGGCGGGCTTAGTGATGTGACTTCAACCTGTTATCTTTTTCTCTCACAGGCATACATTTGTAATGGAAATGGAATAAAATCGGCAGAGTTTTATAAAAAATACGATCAGTCGCGGGAAGAATCAAATAAAGTAATGAATGATGCGCGTGTCCAGTTTGAGACAGCACAGCAGAATCGTGAAATAAAACTGCTGAACGAACAACAGGAAACAAGCAAAAAACTTATTAAAGTTCAGCGTCAGGCTATATACATTTTTATTGCAGGTTTGCTGGCTATCGTGATATTCCTGTTTATCGTTATCAATCAGTACAGGCAGAAGAAGAAAGCGAATATAAGGCTGGCCGAACAGAAAATGTTCATTGAGGAGCAGAAGAAGGAGATAGAGGATTCGATCACTTATGCAAAACGTATCCAGGAGGCTGTAATTTCGCTAAGCGATACCGAAGGCACTTTGCTGGAAAAATCTTTTGTTATTTTCCGTCCCAAATCGGTAGTTTCCGGCGACTTTTACTGGGCTACAACTGTAGACGAATGGCTTATAGTAACAGTGGCCGACTGTACCGGTCACGGTGTTCCCGGCGCTTTCATGAGTATGCTTGGGGTAAGTTTTCTTACAGAGATCGTACGTAAAAAAGAGATAAGTACTGCCGGCGAAGTTCTTGATGACCTCAGAAAGTATATTATTGCCGCCCTGAAACAAAAAGGTCTGCTCGGAGAACAGAAGGACGGGATGGATATCTGTCTTTGTGCGATAAATACAAAAACATTGGTATGTCAGTATGCAGGAGCAAATAATCCGCTGTATCTGGTTACTGGTTGCTCGTTACTGGTTACTGGTGAGCTTAACCAGAAACCAGAAACCAGAAACCAGAAACTTATTGAGATAAAGGGAGACAAGATGCCTGTGGCCATATACGAGCGGATGAATAATTTTACCAATCACTCATTTCAACTCGAAAAAGGCGACCGTATTTATATGTCCTCCGATGGTTTTTCAGATCAGTTCGGCGGACCTAACGGACGCAAGTTCATGGCAAAGAATTTTAAAAACCTGCTTCTGGCTTCCGCTTCACAGAGCATCGAAGAACAACGCGTTACTATCATTGCCGAGTTTGAAAAATGGCTGGCCTTTACCGACAAATCAACCGGACATCCATTTGAACAGATAGATGATGTTACTGTGATGGGGATTGAGATATAGTTGACAGTCGGCAGTCTTCAGTCTGCAATTGACAATTGGCAATTGACAATCCGCAGTCAGCAAAACCTCAACCTCAACCTTTATTTCAGCAGCAGCGGCAGTTTCGGGCACACCTACCTTAGCCTTTGCCCCGGCCTTTCCGTAAAGTATTTGTTTAAAATTTCCGTTTTATAACTATTTTTACAGAAAAAAAAGATGAAGCGTTTACTTCCGTTAATAATGGTGATCGCGATAGGTTGCGGCAAACAGGGTCCGGTAAGTGTTCCCGATACATATTTCGAACAGAGCAATTTCAAAAAGACACCTGACTACTCCAAAACTATTGAATACTGCAAAGTCCTTGATGAAGCAAGCGAGAATATTCATTTCACAACTTTCGGCAAGAGTTATCTCGGGAAAGACCTGCCATTACTTGTAGCTTCAAAAAGTGAAAAACTTTGCCCGTGCACAAATAGGAGCAAGACTATTATACTTATTCAGGCTTGTATCCATGCCGGTGAACCTGACGGGAAAGATGCCGGATTCATGCTGTTCAGGGACATTGCAACAAAACCCGAATTCCGCATAATGTTAGACAGTGTTACCGTTTTATTCATTCCGATAATTAATGTTGACGGCCATGAACGATTCGGTCCGTACAACCGCATCAATCAGAATGGCCCCGACAGTATGGGCTGGCGCACCAATGCCCAGAACCTTAACCTTAACCGTGATTTCCTTAACGCCGAATCTCCCGAAATACAGGCCTTTGTTAAACTATGCAACGAATGGAATCCCGATTTTTTTATCGATTGCCATACATCCGACGGCGCCGATTATCAATACGCGCTTACCTACGGACTCGAAACTCACGGTAACATGGACAGTGCACTAACCGACTGGCAGGAAAAGACTTTTTTGCCATACTTGGAAAAAGAAATGGAAAAGGCCGGATACCCTATCTTTCCTTATGTAATGTTCAGGCGCTGGTTCGACCCGCGTTCAGGTCTGGTAACCTACGCAAGCCCTGCTATGCTTTCGCAGGGGTATATGGCAACACGCAATTGTCCAGGTTTGCTTATCGAAACTCACATGCTTAAAGATTATAAAATAAGGGTATTTTCTACTTACAATATGATACTTAAATCACTCGAGCTTTTAGCATATCACGATAAAGTCGGGCTTAAAGAACTGCGCTTAAAGACAGATATTAAATATTCGGCAGATCCGGTAATCAATGACAGTATCGCACTCGACTTCGAGCCGGGTAAAGACTGCACTATGGTTGAATTCAAAGGTGTTGAATACAGTTCAGACCCCAGCGAGATTTCCAGCGGAATATGGTTCAGATACGATACTGTTAAAACAACATTTACATTACCGTTTTACAATATTCTGGAACCATCAGCCAAAGCCAGAGTGCCGGTTTCGTACATAATACCACCGGAATGGAAAACAATAGCAAAAAAACTTATACTTCACGGAGTAAAAGTTGACTCACTTAAAAAAACTGAATCATTCAATGTTACATATTATACGTTTTCCGATGTGAAATTCAGGAATTCCCCGTATGAGGGCCGGATGAGAGTAGAGGATTTTAAATTAGGTGAATATACCGATTCCGTTGAATTCCCTGCAGGAACTTATATAGTGAATTGCGCACAACCCTTTGTACGACTCATAATGCAGGCTCTTGAACCCAAAGCCCCTGCCAGCTATTTCAGCTGGGGATATTTCAATACTATCCTTGAACAAAAAGAATATTCCGAAACTTATGTAATGGAAAAAGTTGCCCGTGAGATGTTGGCAAAAGACCCGGAACTGAAGGCAGAGTACGAGGAAAAAATGAAAGATCCTGCTTTTGCACAGAACACCTGGGGAATATTGAACTGGTTCTACAGCAAAACGCCGTATTGGGACAGCAGGCTTAATGTGTATCCGGTTTGTAAGGTGTACTCGTCACAATAGGTTTTGCTACTCCTTCCCGCAGAAGATTTGCATCTGCAAGATGCAAATCTTCTTGCAGGGCGCAGCAAAACCGCATGCAAACTACTTGAATTCCTCGAATGAAGGATTTTTAACTCTTTTACCTTCTTCGTCCCACGATGACTGGCGAATGTTCTGGTCGTCGTCGAAAATTATCTCAGACTTTTTCTGTCCGTTAGGATAATAGAAAATCGTTGCACCCTGCTTTACCCCGTTCTTGTATGTAGCAAAGCGCTTCTGAACGCCTGTGTCGTAAAACCAGAACCATTCCCCGTCGCGAAGACCGTTAACAATACTTCCTCCCATTCCAAGCTGGCCGTTAGGATGCATAGAATAACACTGACCGGTGAATGTCTTTTTAGTACCTTTAAGATAGAATACCTCGTCGATCTTCTCTAATTTGTTATAATCAACCTTTTCCTGTGAAAAACAGGAAGCTAAAATGAAAATTAGCATTATTGTTAGTGTGAACCGGATCATATTACTGATATATTATTCATACGTAAAAATTGTTTTAAGGTCTTTTCATCCGTGGC
>CAZEWB010000023.1:0-2296 GCA_964515655.1 uncultured Bacteroidales bacterium | reverse complement strand
TGTGTTGGGTGTGTTTGGTTTGTTTTTTCCGTGGCTGTATTTGCAGGTTTCAGTTGCCGTATACTCAGATTTAACTCGTAACCGATAAGAAGTACAAGCGAAGAAAAATAAAACCAAAGAAGAAGTACAATAAGCGTTCCCAACGATCCGTATATTTTATTATAGTTGGCAAAATTACTAACATAGTACGAAAAACCAAGAGATGTTAAAATAACTAAAGCTGTTGCCAGTGTCGAGCCGGCAGAGATCAAACGGAACCTCTTTCTTTTAACCGGGGCAAAATAATATAAGAATGAAATGGCAAAGAACAGCAAGGCAATACTTATCAGCCATTTCCCGAAGATAATTGTATAGTATGTAAGGTTCTTTTCGAGAATACCCATTTCAAGCAGCATATTGAAAAATTTCTGACTCAGTGTTAACATTCCGATCGCCAGGGTCAGTAAAACAGTTTCTGCAAGAAGAATTATAAACGATGTAAGCATCCTCTGCAACCAGCTGCGTGTTTCTTTTGCCAGCTGCGACGCATTGAATCCTGAGATCATCGCATTTACTCCATTAACTGCAAAATATAAAGTCAATATAAAACCTATTGATAACAGGCCTGTGCGTTTGTTCGAAATTGTATCGATGATTGTATCCTGTATTGTCTGAAATGCATACTCGGGCATTATTCCCTTAAGCATTCTCAATAATTCCTTGTCAAAATTTTCGATTGGTAGATATGCGATAAGTGAGAAAAAGAAAATAAGTAAGGGAAATATTGCAAGAAAGACATTGTATGCTATCGAGGATGCTCTTACTGTGAGCTTGCCCTGCCGGAGATTCTTTAACAAGAATACAAGTACTTTGTACAACGGAACTCCATCGAAGCCGGGTAAAACTATCCTGTCGAGAATTTTCTCTATTCTTTTTTTGAGAGGTATCAGTCGTTCACCTGTCTTCATTTTACAGAAATTGCTTTCAGGCTAAGGTCAAGACTCCTCATCTGATGTGTAAGCGCGCCAACAGAAATAAAATCGACACCGCAAAGAGCATATTCGCGGATATTGTCGAAATTAATTCCGCCGCTTGACTCAGTTTCGTATTTCCCTGCAACGGTTTTTACAGCCTTTTGTGTATCCGCAACACTGAAGTTATCGAACATGATACGCTGAACGCCGCCATGCTTAAGTACCCTTTCGACATCGGAAATATTCCTGGTCTCGATTTCTATCGACAGGTTCATTTTGTTATCAGCCAAGTACTGTACAGCCTTGTCAATTGCTTTTTCGATCCCTCCGGCAAAGTCAACATGATTATCCTTGAGCATTATCATATCGTAAAGTCCATAGCGGTGATTTGAGCCACCACCAAGACGCACAGCCTCCTTTTCGAAATAGCGGAATCCCGGTGTTGTTTTTCTTGTATCAAGGATTCGGGTTTTAAGTCCTTCCAGTTTTTTGACATAACGACTTGTCTCAGTAGCGATACCGCTCATTCTCTGCAAGATATTTAAAGCAAGACGTTCGGTAGTAAGAAGTTTTTGCTGCTTTGCGGTTATGTTGAAAACGATATCGCCTTTTTTAATGGGATCGCTATCCTTTTTAAAAAATTCAATAACAGATGAAGGATCGATAAAAATGAAAAGTTCCTTTATAATCTCAAGTCCTGCAATAATACCGTCCTGTTTGGCAATAAGCGAGCATCTGCCGTTAACTGATTTATCTATACAGGCAAGTGTTGAATGATCTCCGTTTCCGGTATCCTCTGCTAAAAACTGACTGAATAAAATGTGAAGGTTTTCGCGTGTCATTCACCTTTTTCGATTCTCATCTGCGAAATAACGGCTTTCTGGTTAACCTCTTTAACGTAGATGTAAACCCTGTATGTGCCCTTTGATGTAGTAAGGTTCCCTATTACATATTGTGAGCCTTCTTTTCCGCCCTGGTGAACGACTGTGAAACCCGAAACAGGGTTTTGTGTAAAGAAGTCCCCGACAATGACCTCAGCCTGGGTTTTACTGTAAATATCTTCTTTATCCAGAATAGCCAGTTCGATATTTGCATTGAAAAACTTGCCCAGTTCCTTGGCATTGCCTGCTTTAAGTGCAGTGAATACACCTTCGGGAACAGAAACAGCATAAACCTGAATTGCCAGAGCAAACAGGAATAATGTGATAAATGCAGGCAAAGTGAACTTTTTCATAATTAAGATATTTTGTTTTTAAAACTACAAAAATTACACCATTTTTGCAAAACCGAAATTATAAAAAAAAATTGAAACAATAGTAAAAAACAACCCAAACACACCCAAC
>CAZEWB010000022.1:14213-14927 GCA_964515655.1 uncultured Bacteroidales bacterium | reverse complement strand
TGTGTTGGGTGTGTTTGGTTTGTTGTTGGACCAGTATGGAATATATGTGTCCCCGGTATCTTTCCCGAACTGCTTCCTCCCGATAACACATATATTCCATACTGGTTCAACAAGGAGAACAGGCCGATAAACACAGTAATTGTAGGATGGAGAATTAAAGACGAACCGCTATGAAAATTCTGATATACATTCTTGCAGTTTGCCTGTTGGCAGGCTCCTGCAGCAAAGGCGATTACGAAAGTCTCAGCACAGAAACCGGCACAGGCGGTTCCATGGCCTGTTTCACAATTATGGGCAATTACCTTTATACGGTAGATGTCAGTACAATTAAGGTCTTCGATATTCAGCAGCCTGCGCAGCCTTTACTTGTGGGAACAAAACTCCTTGGCTTTAACATCGAAACAATTTTCAACAACGGGAAAAATCTTTATGTCGGCTCACAAAACGGAGTTTATATCCTTGATGTAAGCAATCCTTCAAATCCTACTGTTTTATACAATTACCAGCACATCCAAAGCTGCGACCCGGTGATCGCCGATACAACCTATGCCTACGTAACGCTGAATACGATACAGTCATTCTGTGGCAATACTGTTAATGAATTACGGATCATAAACATTTCTAACGTATACTCGCCTTATCTTGTAAAGACATACTCTTTAACAGGTCCGAAGGGCCTTGGAAAGAACAACAAACCCAAACACACCCAACACA